>NZ_JAZDXA010000009.1:0-143924 GCF_040170545.1 Sphingobium sp. MK2 | reverse complement strand
ACTATGCAGCCCTCGAGAACCTCGATATGGCTGCATAGCCCAATGAAAACTGCCTCCTGAAAACCCGGGGCGCTTCAATCAACAACGCCCTGCCCCAGCCGCTCAAGGATTTGGGCCTCAAGGTCCACCACTCCAATCTCTGCACCGAGATCACGCTACCGACAAACGAGGATCGCACGGCGGTCTGCTGCCTGTCGTCGCTGAACCTTGCGGCATGGGATGAGTGGAAGGACGATCCTCAGTTCATCGAAGACCTGTTCCGGATGCTCGACAACGCGCTGCAGGATTTCATCGACAACGCGCCGCCTGAACTCTGGCGCGCCGTCAATTCGGCTCGCAGCGAGCGGTCGGTGGGTCTGGGCGCGATGGGCTGGCATACCTTCCTGCAGGATCGCTTGATCGCGTGGGACAGCCCGGTCGCTCGTGGCTGGAACCTGATGATCTTCGAGCACATCCGCAAGATGGCCGACAAGGCTTCGCTGGTGCTGGGTGCCGAGCGTGGTGAAGCGCCGGACATGGCAGGCACCGGCGAGCGCTTCGCCCACAAGCTGGCGCTGGCTCCCAATGCGTCGTCGTCGATCTTCCTCAACATCTCGCCCGCGACCGAGCAGTGGCCCGGCAACTTCTTCGTCCACAAGACGCTGACCGGCTCGCACAACGTCAAGAACCCGTCGCTGCAGCGTCTGCTCGCGTCCAAGGGTCTCGACACGACCGCGATCTGGGAAGGGATCATCGAAACCGGCTCGGTGCAGCATCTGACCGATGAGTTGACCGACCACGAGCGCCGCGTGTTCCTGACAGCGTTTGAGACCGATCAGCGGTCTACGCTGCTGTTCTTCGCCGACCGCGCGCCGCTGATCGATCAGGCGCAGTCGCTCAACTTGTTCATCCCGGCGGTCGTCGATGCCGACTATCTGATGGAGCTTCATTTCCGCGCTTGGGAACTTGGTATCAAGTCGCTCTACTATCTGCGTTCCCAGACCGCCCAGAAGGGTGAGAATGTGAACAACAAGGTCCAGCGCATCCATTTGGTTGCCGACAATGATACCGCCGAACCGGAGACCTGCCTTGCTTGCGAAGGGTAACCTGACCGGCCGGGTCGTCGGCTATAGCGTCATCTCCGGCGACGAAGGTCGTGAGATGACGCGCTGGGCGCGGGTCGTAGACTGGACGCCCGGCTGCTGGGCTGGGCTCACCTACCACGCCATCAATCGTCACACCGGGGAGCGCTGCTTCATCCGCCCCGGTCGCATCCACACCGTCATGCCGAGTTCCTACTGATGTCCATGCTTTCCAAGCGCGCCTTCTACAAGCCCTTCGATTATGAGTGGGCCTATCTCTATTACAAGCGGATGCAGGACCTCCATTGGCTCCCGACCGAGGTGCCGCTGCAGGAAGACCTCCGCGACTGGATCGAGAAGCTCAACGATTACGAGCGCGGCCTGCTCACCCAGCTTTTCCGCTTCTTCACGCAGGCCGATGTCGGCATCGCGGATGGCTACTTCGAGCGTTACTCGCCGGAGTTCAAGCTGCCGGAGTTCCGCATGGCGTTCGGCGCGATCATCGCCTCCGAAGCCAACCACATCGACAGCTACTCGACGCTGATCGATCAGCTTGGAATGCCCGAAGCGATCTACCAGCAGTTCGCTGAATATGCGGAAATGCGGGAGAAGCACGAGTATCTCTTCGCCACCCGCGAGACCGGGATCACCGGCCGCAAGTGGACCAAGAAGGAACGCCTAGCGCTCGACCTCGCGGTGTTCTCCGCGTTCGGTGAAGGGATGCAACTGTTCTCGTCTTTCGCCATCTTGCTGTCCTTCAAGAACCGCAACCTGATGAAGGGCATGTCCACGATCGTCGAATGGTCGATCCGCGACGAGACCCTGCATGTCGAGTTCATGACCAAGGTCTTCCGCACGCTCATTCAGGAAAATCCCAAGCTGTGGACGGACGAACTCAAGGCGGCGATCTACCAGACCTGTCGTGACATGGTGAAGCTCGAAGACCTGTTCATCGATCTGTGTTTTCAGATGGGGACGATCGACGGCATCAATGCCGAAGACACCAAAAAGTATATCCGCAACATCGCTGATCGCCGCCTCCTGCAGCTTGGCCTCAAGCCCAACTATGGTGACGAGAATCCATTCGACTGGATCGCTCCGCTGATCTCGGCGCAGACCCACACCAACTTCTTCGAAGGCCGCTCGACCGAATATTCGAAGGGCGGTATCGAAAATTGGGATACTGGTTTCGACTTCCTGTCGAAGCCGGTGCGTGTTGAGCCGGTCCGTGAGCAGGTCAAAGACGTGGTGCTCTACTCCAAGAAGGGCTGTCCGTTCTGCTCTTTGCTCAAGCATGAACTCACGCTCCGCGCGATTCGATTCGCGGAGGTTGACTTGTCCGACGATAATGTTCGCCAAATGTTCTACTCGGAACATGGAGTTAGCTCCGTCCCGCAACTGTTCGTCGAAAATAAATCGGAAGGTCCGCTAGGGGGCGGTAGTGTCCGATTCGGAGGCTACTCGGACCTCGCAAACCGTTGGGAATCCTTGACTTCTGAAATTTGTTGACGATCTGTTAATATTCGCTAAAGCTGTCACAACGATAGCGGAGTGTCACTTCAAAGTGGCGACTCCGCTATTTTTGGTTGACAGCTTTTTCGTTCTAGCGCACTCCTCCCGTCAGACACTAACCAAGGAGATGTATTTATATGAACGCGACTGTGGTCCCAACTGCACACCGACGAGTGGATGTGCCCGGCCGTGAAGATACGGTCAGCCTGTCCAACATTGGTGGACGCATTGCTTGGGCTCGCCTGCGCGCAAAGAAGAGCCAGAAAGAACTCGCCGAGAACATCGGTAAGGCGCGAGCAACGATCGTCCAGTATGAGACGAACAACATAGCGCCGCCGACCGAAGTGATCGAAGCGATGGCCAAGGCCATGGACGTGCAGCCAGAATTTTTGGCATTCGGCCGTCATGGTATCGATGGTCTGGCAGGGATGGCATCGGGCGAGATTCTGACGATGCCGGAAATGAAGGTCGGCAAAAACGGTGAATGGACCTCCGGCGCGTTCGCGGTGCCCAAGGAGATGTTGAAGGACTACGGCGTTCAAGCCGAGGATTTCAAATCCATCAAGGTCTATATCCTCCCGCAGGCCGCTCCCGAATTTAATATGGGCGCGAACTCGCGCCTCTTCGTGGACACCGATGCCAAGGACATCTCGGCCGGGCGGAAATTCTATCTGCTTCGCACGCCCGGCGGGCTCGAAGTCGTGAGACCTGAACCTAGCTTCACCGCTGGTGACACTGTTCCCTTCACCGGATCGACCGGTCAGGTTTTCAATTTCAAGATGTCTGAACTGGACTTCGTGGGCGCTGTCGTCGGCCGTATCGGTCCCTGTTAAGCGCTCACATTACCACCCTACTAGGGTTGCACCACACATCCAGATATAGATAGTTGCATAAGCCGCTGCGCTCCCGACGCAGGCGGCAATAGCCACGCCTGCAGCGATGAGCGTGGGAATGAAAACGTGGTTGAAACCCCATGGCAAAAAATCGAAGTCGTCGTCATCATCGTCTGCATCGAAATCGATGTCGGCGAACGTGCTCTGCGCGATTTCACTCATAGACAGCACACCGCAGCGACCATGCACATCACGGCCGCTGCTTCGTCGTTTCTGGCGGCCTGATCATCACTCGCAGAGGAGCGATATGGCAAGCTGGTGAACGTGCGAGAGATGTCCCACCACATCCATGCGATGAGGCATACGGCCGTGATGCCGATGAGGATGATCGCGGTCTTCATGGGAAGAAAATCCTGTCGATACGGTCGCAACATGGGCAGGTCGAGATGATCGCCCCGAACGGACCCTTGGCATCCTTGGGGAGCTTGTCACCGACCTTGAGCAGGAGAGGACGCGGCTTGCGGCGGAACCAGCGCATCAGTCGAACAGCTTGAACAGATCGTCGATGAGGAATCCTGCCAGCAAGCCGTCGAACACCCCTGCCCGCTTGTTGAACAGCAGGTAGAGGATCACGAGGATCGTCAGGATCGCGACGAGGGTGACGCCCCAATGGGCGGCGAGATATTCGATCATTGGGTCGTGATCTCCAGCTTGTCGAGGCGCACGATCTCGATCGACGGGTTGAGAATTTGGCGGGCGATCCGTTCCATGTGTGGCCCGGCGGCGTAGAAGCGCAACGGCTCCTTTGAGGGTCCGTCCGGGATCGTCCGAAAGACCTCGTGGAAGTCCTCAAGGGACAAGCTGTCGGTGATGCTGGTCATCAATTTACCTGTAGAATGAGGCGACGCAGCACCCATGAATCCACACATCCACACGGATGCGTCCGGAACCCAAGTTCCACTCGAACCGTCCGTGCTTCATCAGTCCATGACATCCAGCTTATAGCCCTGCTCGATCGCCTGCTCGACAATACCGATGAACCACGCCTCGTCCTTCGCAACGGCACCGTTCTTCTCGGCCGCCTCGATCTTCTTCGCGCCGACGTTGTTGCCGCAGACGAGGATGGTGGTGGACTTCGCCGCCGAGTTGATCACCTTGGCACCAAGCTCGGTGGCGATGAGCATCGCCTGCTCGCGGCTCCAGCGATCAAGGCCGCCGGTGAAGCAGACCACCTCTCCGGCGAGAAGCTGCACCTCGGCTGCTTGCGCCTTGGGCATGTCAGCGATTTCGAGCGCCAGCCGCAGGGCGAAGGTCTCGTCGTAATTGTCCTCGTTCTCGAAGAAGTCGTCGAGCGACGCCATGACGATCGGACCGATCCCGTCCACATCCTGCAGCTTGGCCGCCTGAAAGCCTCCTGTGACCTTCACAGCCTTGAAGAAGGTATCGACGGTGCCGAAGTGCCGGGCGATGTCCTTGGCCGTTGAGGAGCCCACGTTGCGGATACCAAGGGCATAGATGAACCGGGCGAGGTCGGGCGTCCGCGCCTTCTTGATGGCGCGCATCATCTTGGTGACGGACGACTTACCGTAGCCGGACCACATCTGCATGACATCCGCGACCGGTTCATTGGGCACGGCGTCATCCTGCGAGAAGCCGAAGTCATAGAGATAGGCGTCAGGCAGCGTCATGATCTGGCTGGCCTTTGTCAGGCCGAGGTGTTTGATCAAATCCTCGATCTGGCTTGGTCCCAAGCCGTCGATGTTCATGGCGTCACGGCTGACGAAATGCTCCAGATAGCCTTGGCGCTGGGCCGGGCAGGTCGGACCGGAGACGCAGCGGCGGACCGCCTCGCCTTCTTTGCGCTCGGTCGGACCCTTGCAGGACGGACAGGTCTTGGGGAAGCGCACGGTCTGGTAGATGCCGTCCCACAATTGGTCAGCCGGATCATCGACAACGCGGACCACCTGTGGGATCACGTCACCGGCGCGCTGGATTTCCACCATGTCGCCGATCGTGATGGCAAGGCGGGCGATCTCGTCCTCATTGTGGAGCGTTGCGGTCGAGACCGTGACGCCGCCGACGAACACAGGCTCAAGGATCGCGACCGGGGTGATCGCGCCGGTGCGGCCGACTTGGAACTGCACATCAAGGAGGCGGGTCGCCTTCTTCTCGGCCGCGAACTTGAACGCGGTCGCCCAGCGCGGGGCCTTGCTGGTGGAGCCCAGCCGCTCGCGCGCGATGCGATCGTCGATCTTCCAGACCACTCCGTCAATGTCGTAGGCAAGGTGCGCGCGTTCACGCTCGACCGCTTCGATCACAGTCTCGGCGTCGGCGATGTCCTCGATCCAACCATATGGGACGACGTTGAAGCCGAGCGCCTTGAGCTTCTCCAGCACCTGCTCGTCGGTGTCCATCAGCGCGAAGGTAGTCGGCGAGACGCCGAATGCCATGAACTGGATGCCGCGCTGTTCTGTGATGTCCGGGTTCTTCTGACGCAGCGCCCCGGCGGCGGCGTTGCGACAGTTGACCAGCTTCTTCTTACCCTGCGCCTCCAGTTCGGCGTTGAGCTTGGCGAACTGTGTCCGGCTCATATAGACCTCGCCACGGACCTCGACGTGTCCGGTCGCTTCGATGATCGACGGCAGGTCGAAGATGCGGAGTGCCTGCTTGGTCACATCCTCACCGGTTTCCCCATCGCCGCGCGTCACCGCGCTGGTCAGGAAACCATCCTCATAATGGACCGAGAGGCTGAGCCCATCCATCTTGAGTTCGTGGAGCAGCAAAGGGCTGTCCTGATCGGTGAGCGTGAACCCGTTTCGCCAAGCATTGAGGTCCTGTTGGTTGAAGCTGTTCGCCAGCGATTCCATACGGACCTTGTGCTTGACCTTCTCGAAGCCTTCGGTCGCGCGCCCCGACACCTTGTTGACCGGACTGTCCTTGAAGCAAAGTTCGGGAAAGTCGGCCTCGATCTTAGCGATCGTGATCGACAGAATGTCGTAATCCTCATCGCTCATGACCGGCGCATCGTGTTCATAATAAGCCACGTCGGCGGCGGCGCGTTGATGCACGAGATCGTTCCACCGCGCCTGCGCGGTGGCTGCATTTGTGACGGTCATGGGAGGTCCTGTGAATCGAAAAGTGCTGCGAGGTTGGTGACACCCTCGCAGCACTTTGTCAATATGGATGATGTGTTTTAATAACACATAAGCCAGCTTGGCTTCACTTCTTCAAACCGCGCTCCGCGTTGATCTCTGCCAACACTTCCTCACGGAGTTTTGCCTTCTCACCGGCGCGGTGAAGCTGCTGACGGCAATCTTCACCTGCCTCGGCGATGCCTGTGATACGATCAGCAGCAACTTCCGCCGGAGCCTCACGGTCAAGCTGTCCGCGCGGCGGGTCCATGCAGATGTAATCAGCCGACCGGAACTTCGGTGTCAGATACCGATACTGGACTTGCGGGGCGCACGCGGTCGAGAGCATTGAGAGTGTCAATGATGAGAGGAGGAACAGGCGCTTGACGCTGTTCTTCCGGGGCTTGCTGGATGATGGTGCGGACATTGCGATATTCCTGCTGAGTCTGGCGGGCGAGATTGTCATATCGATCGTCGATGGCCTGCTCGCCCTCGTGAACCTCACGTTCAGTCTGGTAGGCATCGATCGTGGCATTGGCTTGGGAACCGGCGACAGCGGTCTCGATCTGTTGGTTGGTCGAATGTCGCAGGTAGAAGTAGGTCCCGCCTCCGATCGTGAGCAAGCTCACAATGATCCAAAATGCAGGCTTCTTGAGCAGCCCGGTGAAAATGCGTTTGACGCCTCCGATGGTGAGCATCATGCCGCCTTGAGATACTGGTCGGAAAGATAACCGAACTTGCCCGGCGCATATTCGACGTGGCTCCACACGCCATGATCCTTGACGACGGCGACTTCCGCGCCTCGCTTTAGGGTCGTGACCACCGCCGCTTTCGCATCAGGCTTGGCCCGGACGTTGAGGGCGCTGGCGCTGACCACATAGGTGCCATTCGGTTCGAGGTCGTCGTTCCGGGCGTTGGTGTGGATCATCGCCTTGAACTCACCCATCGGGAATGCCGGACCCGGATCGGTCTTCCACCCCCGGCTGTCGATCTGCTCGTGGCTGACGACATCCTTGATGCTGTAGGCCTGACAGATCGCGGCGAAGACTTCCTTTACCGCAGCGATTTGCGTCTTGGTATAGGCAGGCCAGACATAGGTTCCACCGCCGACACGCTTGTTCGCAGCGGCGATCGTGAGATCGTAATCCTTGAGGCGCTCGGCTGGAACCTTCTTCCAGCCTGTGGCTGTGGACATTTCGTAACCGCCGTTGGCGGCGCGGAGATAGCCGGGATTCACGATCTCGATACCGATCGAATAGTTGTTCATCCCGTTCTTCCCATCGAACTTCGAGGGACCTGCGTGCCATGCGACGCGGTTGAACGAGACAAGCTGTGTCACCGATCCATCACGATCGACCACCAAATGGGCAGACACACGCGACTTAGGGTTAGTCAAAGTGTCGATAGCAGACGCACCGGTCCACCCGGCGGTGTAGTGCATGACGACATAGGAGGGATTGAGCATCCCGGAGATGTTGGGGGACGCCACAAACGGGACGCCCTCCAGACGATGGTTGATGATCTTCATGTTATTCCCGATAAATTAGAGCATTGCTGAATGGAAAATCAGTATTTCGACAAACCTTTGGTCACCCGGAAGTTGTCAATCCATCCATTGAGGTCGCGCGACGTGTTGGTAGGATCACGACCAACAAAGAATGACGAAGTATTGACCACCGGGACCACTGTTTGCACGCCGGATGCAACTACAACGCCGTTCACGACAACCTTTCCAGTCCCGCTAACTGCATCGTAGCACCAAGCCAGATGATACCAAGTATTTGTCAAAAATTCATACGATCCCGCGACGAGAAGAGCGGTTTCTCCAACTGTCCCCGTGTCACGGAATAGCTGCAAATTGATCTGATTGAGGTTATTTACGTAGCCCCATCCCTCGGATGCATTTGAGGTAGGACGCTTCGCCCAAATAGTGTGCGTGGTTTTATTGGCGGCAAAACGTGTCCAACATTCAATAGTGAAGCTGCCATTGACAAGCTGCAGACCGCTGTCGCTGGTGTAGCTCAGGTAGTCACCCGTTCCGTCAAACAGGATGGACCCGGTTCCAGTCTTAGCCTGCGCCGTGTCGATCTGGACGTTCCCGCCAAGAGATGGGCTACGCATACGAGCGCTACTATCAAGAATAGCGGTAGCAGCATCAGTTTGCTGATCGCCTTTGAGCAGCATTTGAACTTTGTAGTCCGGATACCGCTCGGTCACATAGACCAAGAAGTCTCCCCAAGTGAACTCCGCCGATCCGAAGCGTGTTTGGTTCCAAGTCAGGCAGTGATAGTTATTATCATGAGGGATAATCATGACGTGAGGCTGAGTATCAACGCCATTATACAAAGACGGCGAGAAAGTTGGCTGGCCAAGATATGTCATGGTAGCGTCATAGACGGGTTGTCGTCCCCGACCACCGCTGTAGATATACGTCTTACCATTATGCTTGATGATCTTCGGACCTTCGACCTGTGCCCGCGAAGAATCTGCACCTACCCCCGTGAACGTAACCATGTCTGGGCTGGATGCTGCCGCGATATAGAAGTTCTCGCCGGAGAACGAGGTGTCACTCACGACTGCATAAGCCAGCAGCCAGTCGGACCCTTCCTTGATGAGGTAAGGATCGTAAGCACCTCCGGCCCCCGTGCCGGGGATGAGCGGCAACGAGAGTTGCTCCATTCCGGCAATCAAGTGGAGCCCGCTCGTGATGTCGCCCACATTATTCTTGTGGAAACACTGCAAGACGCCGCCAAAGCCGTTACCCCAAGAGGCTGTGACAACCCGGTAAGAGCCATCACTATTCTCGACAATGTGGGCATTGAGATCAAGCTGACGCAAACCGTCGCGGCTTACCATTAGCGCTCCGGTCATAGCGATCGAGCCATCCGTTGGGTCATATTCCCAGACAGAATTGAAGCTGCTGTTCAATCCGGACGGACCTGATGACGTTGCGGTGAAACGATACTTACCGGCGAAATCAACAGGCGTGCTGTCTTCATTGGTGATCAAGGTAATATCCCTGATCCCCGTTCCGCCGAACACACCTGCTTTGAAATTGTCGAATACCCATGTCGAGGAAGCTGATGCCGCCATCGTGAACGACGGCTTCCATCCTGTAAGATCAAGCGACGCCATATTCACAACTGACGTAGCGATCTGGAAAGTATGCAAAGCATTCCAGCCGCTGCCAGTATTGATCCACACAGTTACGCTGTTCAAGACAATTGACAGAGCGATACGACAGTTGGCCGGGAACGTGTATGCTCCACTACCATAGAAAGCGTTCGTGCCGTTAATCTTGACTTGGACACGACGCACGTTTGCGCGCTGATCGAAGTTCGCATAGATGAAATTGTTCGCATCTTTGGCGATACCAACGCCGACGTTATTGTAACCGCTGCTAAATGAGGGTCGGCTGACGACATCTACTTCCACCCAGCAGATGGGTAGTTCGATGTCATCACCAGCCCGCACGATGGTATTCTGCACACCTGTGTGGTCGAGGACCAGCGTCCCGCCCGCGAAGGACACAGCGCCTTGAGTGTTCTCAGTCGTGAGTAGGAGTTGTCCCTCATCGCTTGTGAACGATTCATCGAGATGCGTGATGCCGAGTGGGTTAAAATCGGTCTGCAGGGATGATCGCGCAAATGTCGTCTGGTAAGCCGGTAGCTCAACTTCCGGGCTTTTCAGAATCTTGGTTTCGGCGCTTGTCCAGCCACCAGCTTCAAACGACCAAGCAGTCACCCAATTCCCGGACACTTCGTCATAATATTGAACATTGCCTGCAGTTGGGCTATCGCCCGTCGCGAGACCGCCTTTGATCGTAATCTCAGCAATGGATTCAACGTCTTTGTCGAAATACAGACCGACTGTGAGGGGAGTCGCGGTTGATCCGCTCTGCCACTGTGTCGCGTAGTCGCTGTCAAAAAGCTGGTAAACTGTTTCTGGTCGGCGATTGCTGGATGGATAGGCGGTAGGGGCCAAGTTAGGGCCACCAAGGGTCTCCCGAACTTCCACCTCATAGATGCTAAACCACGCGCCCGCTGATCCTTTGGCCGTGAAGTCGATACGCCACTTGCGGCGGCCTTTGTTACGCGCAAACTTGAACGCCTTCGTGGTGCCTGCGAGGTGTGGTAGTGCCGGATTTGCCCACACTTCCGACCAATAGGTTACCCATGTCGTTCCGTCATAATATTGCACATCGAACGACGATGGTGTGCCGCCGGGGTCATTGTGCTTCGTGTAGAGCGTCACCTCTTCGACCGTCACAGGCGACGTGAAGGCATATTCCAACCACTGCGGCGCGGTCGCGCTGCTTGCGGTCCACGCGCTGGCGTTTGTCTTGATGCCATCGAACGCCATAGCTGGGGTCCAGCCACCGGCGGGGACGCCGCCGCCAGTTGACTGGAATGTCGATGCTGTCGCAGTTCCTCCGGACGCCAAATTAGGTCCTCCGGGGGTATCACGCATCTCCACTTCGCAGGCGGACATGTATGAGCCAGCGGTGGGCTTTGCCGTCATGTAAAGCCGCCAGCGGTTAGATAGTCCAGGCACGCTAGGCGCTGGTGTAAAAAGCATCGACGAGATGATACCTTTGAGCATTATGCAGCCTCTTCCAGAAGCGCCAGTCGCGCTTCCATGCGCGCCAGTTTGCGGCGCTGAAATGCGTTCTCAATTGCCTGACATTCGCCGTAGCGGAGGCCCCACCGATCTCCAGCTTCGCGTGCTGGTTGCACGATCTCGACTTCGCCGGTGGCGTAGGTTTCCAGCACATATTGGGTGACAGGCTGCTCGTTCTCGTCGAGAACGGGATTGCCTTCCGCATCGAGGACGGGAACCTCGACAGTGCGCTCGGCCATAACCGGCGACACGATCTCTTCCTGTGCTTCCCAACTGTCGTGGCAAATGATCCCCATTCGGACCGCTTTGCCCTCACCGAAGTGGCTGTCGATGACATCGCGCACATGTTGAGCGATCAAACCGAAGTGCCACCGGGCGGCCTCACCCTTATCCAAAAAGGAATCGATCCAGCGATAGGCCGACCAGTTCACGCCTTCCCAAGCGTCCAACAGGTCGTCACGGATCGGTTGAATATCCCGCTTCATCCGCAGATCGGAGGTGTTGATGACGTTGTTGGCGCAGAAGATTTCACGAAGACGCAGTGATCCGGTTCCCAAGTCAAACGTGTTGTCTGCACTTGGGACGATCGAACCAAAGGCCGTCAGAAGCTGATATTCAACGCGAAGAGTTTCTGCCGTTGAAGTAGAACCGTCTCGGCCAACATAGAACCGCATCCGAGTGGCGCGATTATTGGTCATCGCGGGATTAGCACCGAAATATTCGGTGCGAATGCGGGCAAGCTCTACTTCCCCGGAGGCGACCCGGCCGAAAAAGTTGAGATCGCCGATGACATCGTTGGTTGCGATGTCAACAGGAGCGGTTACCGTTCCACCGTAACGAACAAAGCGATTGTTGGTAAGTCCTCCATAGGCGATAGCACGGAAGCCTGCTTGGTTTCCGTTACTGATCACGTTACTCAAGGCGGCCGCACCGTCCCGGTAGTTCGTGACCCAATCGCCTGCTTGTCCTGCAGGGAGGATGCCGATGACCGTCGTGCCTGTCGAGTTGAACAGCGTCTTGGTGTGGTTCAAAATCTCCTGAACGCCGCCGGACGTGCGGTAATTATTGGACAGGCGCGTATCGTTTCCGGCCGCGACGGTATCCGCTGCCGTGCCTACGTTCTTGGTTGCTGCATCACCCAAGCCCAGATTGCTTCGGGCGTCCGGTTTGGAGGGGAGATCATTGAGGTTGCTGCTGGCCACCAGATAAGGGGTCCCGCTGGCCGCGCCGGTAGTCCCCATGAGATCAAAAACGTCCACGCCCGTCCGCTTCAACGACGCGGTGCCGTCTGGTGGGATCACCAGATTACCACCAGCAGGCACGTTGATCGTCACACCGGCTCCCAACAAAATGGTGAGATTGCCGGTAGCTGCGTTTCGGATGTGCCATTCACCGTTGTCGGGAAGTGCTTCCACGCTGTTTGGACGAACCGTCATCGTCTTAGCGGCGGTGTTCGTGAAGCGAATATACCGACTAGCATCGGATGCGAGAAGATCGTAGCTGGTGGCGACCACGGCCGTAACGGTCGCGCTTCCACCACCGCCGCCGCCGGTCGTGAAAGATTCCCACGCGCCGTCCTTACGGGCGTAGAGGTTCCCGTCCTCAGGGGCGTCCTCGATACCTCCTCCGCCGCCTGCAGCAGGTGTGATCCACACCGCAGCGCCTTCGGCGTCTCGCGCGAGCACCTGCCCCTCTGTGCCGCCTGCTGGGAGGCTCACAGGCATGTCGATGAACTCTAGGCCGTCTGCAGTCGCTTTAACCACGACGACCTTGCCGCCTTGGTCGGCGTAGCTGGTCGGGGTGTCCGAGAGCGTCAGGAACGAGGGGGTAGCGACGCCTTCGGGCAGCATGGCCCAATCATAATCGTTGTCGCCCTCACCCGTCTTCGTAAGGACGAAGAAGACCTCACCGCCGTCCGGCACTTGACGCACGTCGGGCGTAGGGATGTCGCCCCATGCTGGCACCCCGGCCAGCTTCTGCAGCACCTGCCCATCGGTCCCGCCCGCAGGGACGCCCGAACCTTCGGTCAGCGGGGTGATGAACGTGAACTTGTTCTCGCTCGCGTCCCAGATGATCGTCTTACCATCGCCGATCGTGGTCCAATCCACGTCGGTCATGTCGGCAAAAGCGCCGTTCGGGACGTTCTTCGCAATCAAGCGGATCGCCGGGCCATCTGCGGCGATAAGGCACGTCTGCAGGGAAGGGACGATGACCTGATCCGCCGGTGCGGTCGAAGACGCCTTAACCGTGCAGTCCCACGCCGACAGGTTCGAGACCGCAAAAACACGCGCAGTCGCAACACCTGCCACGGCATCCGGGATGACCAACTGGCAGGCAGCGGTCGCTCCCGAAATTTTCAGCAGGAAATTTCGCGTCAGTTGGGGCGCTGACAAAGTGACAGTCGTAGTGGCTGCATAATCAACGATCAGCCCCTTCCCCATAGCACTTTCCAGTGCGAGGATGGCATCGTTGATCGTGACCTCTTTGGCCGACTGGTTCTCAGTCAGTTGAGGGATCGCCAAAATCGGCGTGTTGGGCATTTCAGGAACCTGCTAGTAAAGCTCAGTGGTGTTCCACTGGTTGGGGGATACGCGGGTGAATTGGACGATCTTGTGGACACCTTCCACGAAACCGTTTTCCCAAAGCTCCAGAACGAAAGAGCCGGTATCGGTCGAGATCACGTCCGCGAGTGGGAAGGTGACTTCGAACGGTTGCAGGGAGTTTGCAGTGTCATAAAATGGGACACGGCCGGTTGGTGTATCAGGGGTATAGGAGTTCCACGGCGAGTCTTCGAGATCACGGTCTTTGTGGAGACGGTATCCAAAGGACGCCAGAAGTCCCAATCCTTCCTTATAGTGGATTTCCGCCGTTCCGTCAACCATTGGTGCAGTAATTCGTGAACGACGGCTCCACGATACCGTCACCTGATCGTCCACCTCAAGAACCTTCACATTTTCAGGTGTGTAGGGTTTGAGATCGTTCGGCCGAAGTTCCATCTCCGTGCCGATCGTGTCTTCGGCGACCTGCCCAATACGCACCGCCTTGAAGAAGCGCCGCACCTCAAAGTCAGCCGGGCCTCGTTCGTTTTTGGAGATGTAGGCAGGATCGAGCATGACGAAACGCTCGCCGGTGACGTGATCGTTGACGTGCATGTTCGTGCCGCGCCGGGCGCGCAGGATATTCGTGAGCTTGTATTGATCTCCCGAAATGAGCACCGCATTCTGGAACTGAATAACCTCGTCGCCGCAGAGCGCCGAATTACCACCAGCAAGAAGCTCCTCATAGCTGATGGACGAGAGCGTGATGTCCTCGTTCATGTTCCACATCTTGACGATGAGTTCGCTCTCGGTGTCGGTCGCACCCCATGCCGATGTGGGCTTGAGGGTCTGGATCACGAACCCTGTGTAAGGATCATCCGAAACGAAATCGATGTCGTCATATTCGTCGCCGGTGGTGCTCTGCATGATGACCGAACCAGCGAAGGGGGCGTTCGACTCTTGATAGGCCGCGACATACAGCACCGACCGCACGCCCTGCGTGTCGTCCTCATCTCGCAGGAGCGGGGTATTCATGATCAGCAGCTTTACCGGCATGTTGCTCGGCAGCGGTTGGCTCACGAAGTTGTTCGGCTCTGCTGCTTCTTCCGTCGAGATGTAGGAGGTCTGGCTCTCCGTGACGAGATTCACGCTCAACGTGTTATCAGCGCCCTGCTGCATCTGGGCGACACGCAGGCTGAACAACGTGCCGTCGTCCAGTGCCAGCGTCACGACATCCGCCGGGTCGAGCACCACAAATTCCCACGGCAGGGATAGGTCGATCGATGTGCGGTTGCGCCACGCAGACTTGAGGAGCTTGTCAGCAAGCTGCTTTGCCTGCGTCGCGGTGAACGCCATAGCGAACTCGCTCTGGGTCTCGGTGCGCGTGAAAGCGGTCGCCACAGGGCCGATGAGGCGCTTGGCGTGCTGGGTGCCCGTCTGATAATCCCGTGCCGGATCGCGGAACGCAATCGTCAGGCGCGCCGGAAGCTCGACCTCCTGCGTGCGTGTTTCGTTGTAGAGCTTACCCTCTTCCACCCACGAGATACGTTCCTGCGGGATAGTCATCTGCGACGCGCCGCCTCGTTTGCGGAACTTGATTTTGAAATCGCTCTCGACGCCATCGAACAAATAGGCGCTCGCCAAAATCTGGAGACTACCTTTTGCGGTGCCGCGCGACATGACGAAGCCGGTGATCGTCTCATCACCAAGCTCGGTCGTGTCGAGGTCATCGGCCGTCAGCAGGCCGGTGCGTTCGCAGATGTCGGTAACGACAGCAGAAACCACCAAAGACTGCCCCGAACTACCTACCCCTTCACGGCGGAAGTTGCTGTATCCATTCCAACGCACAAGCGATTTGCTGTCATGGTCCCAACTGGAGCCCATCTGCACATTGCCACCAGCCAGCGCCATGTCGGTTACGATCATCCCGGTGGATAGATCGATAACCTTGAACCGGCCTCCGGTGCCCACGGCTGCGATGTAGCCGATCGTGCTGTCGCGGTGGTTTGCAGTGGACCAGCGTCCACCGCGCGTCGGCGCGTAATCGGCACCGACACGGACGTAGACCCATTTTTTGTCGTTGAACGAATATTTGCCGAACCAGCGGACGGATGTCTGGCCGGTTTTGCGGAAATCGCCTGTGAAGACGAAGCTATTATCGGACGGGCAATATAGGCCGTTGTCACCTACCATGTCCCACTGCAGATACCCTGTCGGAACCCCTTCACGGGTCAGGATATATGTCTTGTAGCTCAGCGCGCCTTGATACATCTGCCAAGCATAAGGCTGGCCGATCGGATAGGATGCTCGCTCGCCGATTTTGTAGCGGATAAGCTGGAGGCCTTTACCGACAATACCAAACCCGCCGCCGTTCGCGCCGTTGCCCCAGCCCCAGACCGTCGTTTCGGTGTCGATGTCACCCAGCATAAAGTCGTTGCAACGAAACGGTGGGTTGTAGGCGTGATAATAGCCCCCGAACTCGTCGAAGATATGCGTGATGGAACTGTTCCAGTCAGACTGGTGGATAAACGCATATTTTTGACCGCCCAGCGTGGGGACCGGGAACAGCCAAGCATCGGAACCGAAGGGGAGACCCCATGTGTTCGAAGTGGCAGCACCGGAGGTCTGGAGGGAACTGCCCAGACCGCGTGTGAACCGTCCGAATGCACCCCAACTCAAGCCGCGCGAAGACTCGCCAAGCACACGACTTACGCCGGTGCTGGGATAGTAAAGCCGGTAGCGCTGCGTGTTCGAATTATCGATCGACGCCATGATAGGCCCGCCGTTCGCGCCCATAGTGACCGAGCCGCCCGCGTCGCCGGGGAAGCGATACATCTCTTCACCGGTATCGACATTATAGGTGATGGTCTCACCACCTCCCGATCGCACGGCGCGGCGGTTCAACCAATCGACATAGCGCCCGCCCGCGCCGCCGGACGAGGGGAAGTCGAACGACTTGAGTTCGTCCAGAACCGATGCGGAAAGCTCGGCCGTGATGGAAGGGATACGATTGCCATAGTCTTCGAGGGGCAGGTTCTCGAATACCAGATAGCAGAGGCCGCGATAGGCTGGAGCGTTCCCCGCGCCTAGCGTTGTTTCGATAACGGAATCCGGTAGCTGCTCATCGTCGCCCGCATAGAAGCGGACCTTGACGCCTGACTTTTTACCGAACTTGGCTGCAATGAAGTCGCCGATCGCCGCGCCCGTAAGGCCACGGAAACCACTGACCTCAATGACCTTGCTGTCAGCCCAGATGCGAAGCACCTTGTCCACCGGTCCCTGACAGAAGGCGACCGCGAAGGAGCAGGAATAGGTATATGTCGTCTGCTTCGCACCGCCCTTACCAGCGGACTTCTTCTTCTTGGTTTCCTTGATCCCGGCTGACCAGATCACATTACCTGCAAGTCGCATGGTCCCATAAAGCCGGGGGATTTCGTTCCCATAGGTCGATGCGGTGACGGTGAGATCGGTGAGGCGCGGCCCCTTGATCGTAGGCGCGAACAGCGCGCCGCCGATGGCACCGCCGATCATAGCGCCGACAGCAGTGCCGACGCCCGGAATCACGGAGCCGATGACAGCACCGGCGATGGTCATGGCCATTTGGCCCATCAGTAGGAAACTCCGCGTAGGCGGCGCGTCTCGACGAGAGCGCCGGGCCAGTCGTGAGCGAAGGGCTCTTCAACGACTTTCTTGGCCACAATGTAGGAATGGATGATGGTCAGCACGCCGTTCTGGACGGCGAAGAAACCTGTGTGGCAGGGGAATGACAGTTCCCGAAATACCGCGATTGCGCCCGGCTCCGGGGCCGACACGAGATCGGTTTGGGACCGGATGTGCTCAAGGAACCGAGTGGCGGTTGGTGTCCGGCGATAGTTGGTCTCGTCGATCACAGGGAGCGCGAGGCCTTCGTGGACCTTCACCAGCAGTCCGGCGCAGTCGATGCCGAACTCATTGCGGCCTTGATGGACCCAGCGAGTGCCGATCCACTTCCGAGCCTCCGCGATCACGTCGTCGGTGTTAGGATTTTGCATCGGGATACCAGAGATATTCGTCTTGACCCGGCACGTCCGGTTCGCCGCGATAGTTGATATAATTGCCGTAGAGCTTGCAGGCGTCCGGCGTCTTGGTGCAGCCCTGTGCGATCTTGAACACGTCGCCGACCTTGAGCGGATAGAAGGGCGCGTCGAACATGGTGATGGTGTTCGTGGCGTCATTGAAGTCGATGATTTCGAGCACCATTCCGGTGTTCTGTCCGCTCAGGAACTTGACCGATCCGCCGACATAGGTGGATGCCCCGGTGTAGGGCGGCGGGACATCGGTCGGAGAGGTCGTCACGTTGATCGGATCGGATGTGGTCGAGCCCAGCGCCCAGACCGCTTCCTGACCTTCCTCGGACCAGCTACCGCCACTGCACGCCTTTGCCAGATACCATGTGGCATCCAAATCATCCGGATCATCGTCGGTATAGTGAAGCAGGAACGCGGTCGGCGTCTCGCTTGGCGTGCCGCAGCGCAGTGCCACCAGTTTCAAATCTTTGGGGCTGGAGAAGCTGATGCGCCACCATTCTCCGACCGGAGTCTTGTCCTCGGCGATGTCGTCTTCGTCGAGTTCGACCGACCGCCAGCGTGTGAAGGTATTTTCGTCCCGCGCCCGGCTGGCGCGGAAGGCGTTATCATCCTCGGTCGAGGCCTCCGCGTCCCCGCCGGTTACCAGCGTGTCGGTCTGATCCCACGCGCGGAACTCGGCGAAACCACCGGCGGTGGGGCTGGTGAGGGATTCGATCGTGACGCGCCAGTGACGATGCGCGCCGACGCTGGTCGGGAGTGCTGCAACGTCGGGAACATTGGATGCCGAGAAGCTGTAACGATCGGTCCCCAGCGCCGAGACGGCACAGAAGGATTCGAAGTCGGTGATGTTGAGCTTGCAGCGGCGGTCGCAAAAATCCGCACGACATTCAGGCGTGAAAACCTCAATGCTCTCATGCATCAACGCCTGCAAAATGCCGCGAAGCTCGATCGAATACATGCCGTTTGGCGATAGAACAGCTTCGCCGAACCAGCCCCGCCGGAGAGGAATTTTCCCCATCGACAGGTCTTTGTAATTCACCTGAAAAACATAGACGCTGGCCAGATCGAACAGGCGATTGCGGATGTCTTCGACCTTGATCTTTTCAGAATCAAGCACACCGGCCACATCGAGATTGTCCACAGACATGTCGGAGCCGGACTGCATCGCCGTCTGGTCAAAGCCGTTCCCCGCTTCGTATAGCAGCCCGTCGATCGTCAGATCGGTATCGTGCGATGTGAAGCCAAGCTCCAAGCCGTCCTGACGAACGATCCGCAGGCAGGTGCAAAGGGTCGTCACCTCCGACTGGAGGTGCGCCTTCATGGCGGGGGTGAGTGTCTTCATTAGCGGGGTTTGATTTCGACCAAGGGGATGGTGGGCCACGACATGGTTTCCCAATCGTCGTGCGTGATCGTCATGTCGTCGATGTCGAACCGGACCGGGACATGGAACTCGGCTTGAGGGATGGAGATTTGCACACCGGCCGCCGGTGCCGTGGTGAAGGTGACGATGCCGGTGTTCGCGTTGATCAGGAAGCCTGACCCGGTGACCGCGCCATTGAGCGCGAGTGTCGTCGTGCCGGGCACCAACTTGCGGATCGGGCGATCGAAATAATAGCTCGTGTCCGGCTCGTAGCGCTTGATGATCTGGAATGTCTTGGTGACGCCATCGCCGACCGCGATCACCTGATCGATGATCTCGAAGTCCATCCAGTCTTTGAAGCGGAAACCGAAGGCGCGCCCCTTGCGGGCGTAGAAAAAGTCGAGCAGGTCTTCCATCTGGTCGCGGGTTTTGATGCCGTGACTGACATCGTATTTCGCTTTCTGCTCGGACCAGTTGGAGTTGCGCTGTTCATGCCCGGACGCCAATTCAATGATCGACGTGTTGAAGCCCGGTCCCCCGCTGGAGCCATAGCTAATATCTTCGGGGAAAAGGACTTCGTGGAAGGACATGTTTCTCTCGGATCAGGTGACGGTCTGGATAATCTTCACAGCCTTATGTGTCAAGTCTAAATGTCACTTAGGGAGGAGCCGAAGCCCCTCCCCTTACCCACCAGCGTTGCGGCGGTGGGCTCGTGCCGACGAGACATACATCTGCGTCCCGATCTGCTGCTTGCTTCGGCGGAACGAATCCGCGTTCGGCGTCGAGATGTTGAAGTTCTGGTTGATGACCTGCGTGTTACCGCCGGACCCTCCCGAACCGCCGTTCACCTCGACTGGAACAGCGCGACCACGCGACAGTGGGATGACCGCTTCATTATCATGCAGGATTGCAGGGATGCCGCCGGACGTGTTGGCAGTGCCTTCCTTGTAGTGAGGTGCGTTGACAAAGGCCGACGCCGACATCGATCCACGCGCGACCGGCGAAGAGGTCAAGCCACCTTCCTTGAACATGCCAAGGCCGAAAGCCGCGCCCGCGACGCCGCCGAGGATCGATCCCCACTTCTTGCCTTTCTTGCCGAACAGGCTTCCCAGCAAGCCGCCTGCCATGGAGCCGATGCCCGCGCCTGCGAGCCCGCCGCCGAGGCCGCCTGCTCCGCCTGCGCCGCCGCCGCCCAGCAAGCTGCCCAGACCGCCACCGGCACCGCCGCCAGCACCACCAGCACCGCCTCCGATGAGGCTCTGGAGCATGTTACCGATGCTGCCAAAGATATTCCCCATCATGCCACCGAGGCCCTGAATGACGCCGCCGAAGCTCGACTGCATCGTCTGGGCCGACCCCGTGATACCAGAGGTGATTTCCGAGTTCATGGCTTCCGCCACGCCATCAACACTCAGACCAAGCGGGTTCGCCCCATAAGGTGCGTTATCGTTGGCTGCGGTGCCGCTCAGCGCCTTGATGCCTTGCTGAATGACGCTACCGGCTCCTGCCTTACCACCGACCTGCAGCGTGCCGTCAGCATTGACCGACCAGACATACATCGGGTTGGCGTAGCTTTCGCCCAGCTTGGGACCGCTTACGCCGTCCTTCTGGTAGTCGCCAAAGCCCATGGTCTTCATGAGACCACCCATGATCGACGGCGTGCCGCCTTCAAGCTCACCGTTGCTGAACAGGCGTCCCACGAGGCTTTTCGTGATGTCCTGCGCCGCGAAGCGAATGATGTCGGACTGCATCCCGTCGATCAGACTCTTGAACGACAGCTTCCCGGTGGTGCCCAGAGTGTGTAGCGTGTCTTCAAGATTCTGCAGGGCATTGCGATCCATGTCATTGACCGCCTCGCCCAACGTGCGGGTGTCGTTGACGTAGTTACGAACGCCATTGTTGTCGAAGAACGCCTTCTGGCGCGCCATCGTCTCGTTGAGCTTGACCTGCGCGTCGATCTGCTGGCGCGTTGCGTCGATCTGCTTCTGGGTGATTTCCCACCCTTTTTCCTTGAAGCGGTTTACCTCTTCGAGGAGCTTGGCAGCGACTTCCTGATCACGATTGCTAAGGAGCATCATGCGGCTTTCGGCCTGCATGGTCTTGAGCATCGTCGCGCCGAAGGTCATCTCTTCCTTCTGCTTGGCGATGTTGCGCTGATAGGCCGTCTCTTGGGCGTTGAGCTTCGCCGTCAGGTCATCGACACTGATGCCATAGCGCTTACTCAATTCAGCGAGCACGTCCTGCTGCACGCCGGTGCCCTTGAGCGCCGCCGACAGGCCGGTGACGGCGATGACGCCATCCTTGGCATCCGCCTGCAGACCGTCCTTCCACTTCTTGAAGGCGTCATTCGTGAGAAGGCGCTGCGCCTGCTCGGTCACGTCGGTGACGTAATCCGAGGTCAGCTTCGCGATCGGATCATCTTCCGCGAAGCGCTTCATGATGTCGTCCGCCTTCGCGGCCAGCTTGTTCAGGTAGGTTTCTTCGGCCTTGTAAAGCTGCTCCGGAGTCTTGGCCTTTGGACCCTTCTTCTTTTTGCCGGGCTTTTCCTTCGGCTTCTGCAGCAGACCATTTGGATCATACTGATCAGCCGCGTTCCCCTCTGCATACAGCGATGCGATGTCCCGCGTGCCAGCGTCTTCACCGAGCTTAGGGAGAGCCGGAGGTTCGTTCGCGGCCCGGCCCTTTGCACCCATATCGCCAAGCCAGCCGGATACGGCCCCGGCTCCACGGCCGAGGTTACCCCATGCTTCACGAACACCGTCACCGGTCCACTTCTTGCCGTAGCCAGCAAAAGCGCCTTCGAAACCCTGACCGGCGTCCCGGCCGGTGACCACGGACAAAGCATCGCCCGCTGCGCCTGACCAGTCGCCATTCTTCGCCTTCGTGACCGCCGAGAAAGCCGTCGTCAGCGTGGTCTTGACGGCCGAGCCCACACCGATAACGCCGCGAATGATGCCCTCGAACGCGGTGGTGAAAGCATAGGAGAGCATGAACGCGGTCTTCGCCGCGAACTCTCCAATACCGCTGAACGACACGCCGAAGTTCTGGGCAACCCAATTTACAGAGTCGGTCAGGAACTTGGAGACCTTGCTCCACATGCCCGACACACTCTCACCCATGGTGAGCCAGATGCCCTTGATGATTTCACCGGTCGTGTAGTTGTCCGACGCCATCTGGACGTTGGCATCCTTGGCCGCGACGCCTGCAATGGCCCACGCGCCGGTCAGGCCGGTGACGATCGACCCGGCCAGCCCCATGACTGCGCCGGTGACGCCCGACAGCGGTCCCGACAGCGAGGCTAGTCCGGCTTTGATCGTGTTCCACACGCCGACCGAGCGAAGGGTTGCCATAGCCATCTTGAGCTTGTTGATGCCAGCCAGTGCCGTAGCGAAGCCGCCGGTGAGGGCCGCGCCGCCGCCACTAGCCAGTGGCGTCACGATCGACATCGTGGTCATCGCCTTCATCAGCGTGAGAAGCTGGCCCATCTTCGGGATCAAAGCGCTCGCGGCCTGATACCCACCCCAGAGAGGAGCAACCAGCGCCTTACCGATCTGGAGCGAGCCGGAGATCACCATCCACTTGCCAAGCAGGCTCAGGGTTGTGCCCAGCGGTCCCTTGATCTTGTCCCAATTCTGGTAGACATAATCGAGCTTCTGGCCGAGCCAGTCCATCGCGGACGCAAGTTTGCCGCCCACGATCGTCGCATAGCGATCGAGGTCTTCGGGGTTCAGATAGGAATTGAGCTTGGCGAGGAACCCTGCGAACGCCTTGTTGGCCCCGTTCTTACCAATGGCCTGATACAGACTGTTCACGTTGTTCTTGAGAATCTGCATCTGCGTGTTGGGGCGCTCAAGCGCCTCCTCCAGCGATGGACCGAACTCATCGCGATACTTCTTCGCAAGGAAGAGGAGCGCCTGCGTGCCGTTCAGCATCTTATCTTCAAGCGCGTCCTGCAGATCGACGCCGAGCCGCTTGGTCTCCTCACGCAGGTAGCCGATCGCGCCGGGCATGTGCTCGTTGATCTGCTGCATCAGTTCTTCCGAACCGAGGTAGCCCTTGTTCATGACCTGCTGCAGCGCGAGGAACACGTCCTTCTGGCGATCGGCCGACGTGCCAAGCACAGTCATTGCCGTCGAGAAGCCTTCATAGATGTTCTTGGTCTGGCCGACCGACGCGCCTGCCTTGTTCGCGGAGATCGCGAACTTCATGAAGCCTTCTTCGGCTCCGAGCATATCCTGCCCGAAGTTGTTGGCGGTCGTGTTGATATACTTCAACTGCTGGTCAGCAAAGCCGGTTGCCTTCGAGATGACACCCATGCCTGCCGAGAAGGTCATGGCTGAGTTCGTCGCCTGAAAGAAGTTGCGACCAAGCTCACCAATCGTCAGCGATCCCAGCAGAGTGCGGAGTGCCGACCCGATCTGGAACGTCCCCGAAAACGCATTCTGGAGGCCCATCATCGAGATCGACGCGCTACGTGCGCCGTTGCTGAAACTGTTGAAGCTGCTGGGGAACCCGCCGAGGGTCGCCTTGAAACCGCCCAGCTTACCGCTCGCAGCCGCAGCCGCCGCCGCAATATCATGCAGCACCTTGGCGACCTGCGACCCGTTGCGGGGGATGGTCAGGTTCGAGACAGCCGTGATGAAGGCCTGCAGGTTCTTCACCTGCGACATCGACGGGGCCTTGAAACGGCTCAGGACGGAAAGGAAGCTATAGAGGCCGGTCGCGCCCTGCAGGTTAGCGAAGTTGAACGCACGCAGCGCATTCGCGATACCAAGCAGATTGGTGACGTGACTCTTCGACGGAACCTTGAGGCCCGACAGCGCCATGGAGATGGTCGCCAGTTCGTTTGCGACACCGGAGATGCCGCTGATGCCCTTGAGCTTGGACAGCCCCGGCGCAGCCGCTTCAACCGCCTTGCCGAACTCGCGGATGCGCTTCGACATGGCCGACGAGGGAGCCTTGAAGCCCGCCATCGACGCGGCGAGGCCGTTGATGCCTGCAACGGACTTGTAGGCTTGGGTCAGGTCCGGCAGACCGCCCAGCGCCGAGAAGAACTTCTTCGAGTTTGCGATCTGCGCTGCGGACGGTGCTTTGAAACCGCCCATCGCGGCCGAGAGCGCACTGATGCGCCCGGCGGCCTTGGCATCCACCTTGATGTCGCCAAGCTGCTTGAAACCGGCAACGAACTTCCCGATGTCTTTCTTGTTGGATGCCGCCTTTGCGACGCCCTTCATGGTGTTGACGACGTGATCCTCGAACTTGTCGAGAGACGCGAAGATGCCCTCGACAGCAGACTCATACTGCTTGACCCCGCGAGCGATGCCGGAGGTGTCGAGGACGAACTTCAAACCATGATTTTCGGTGGACATCAGAAGGTCTTGCGCGGCCTCCGGGGAGACCGTCCGTTACGAGGAGGGGAATGTGTCGGGGGCGGTGCGGCTTTGCCGGAAGGGTTGTTCGCCGCCTGCTTCTCGTAGAAGTCTGCCATGTAGGCGCGGTCGATAGCGTCGATGAGACGGATGAGGCGCTCGCGCTCTTTTAGGGTGCTGATACCCTTGAGGCTGCAGTAGGACTCGATGTCCGAATAGGTGAGAGGGACGGGGCCGGAGAAGCCGCTGCCGCGTCGATAATGCAGGTCCGAGAACGCTTTCCAGACCCACTGGAGATGGAATGGGAGACTAGGCTCGTCCTCAAGGGTTTGGACCTTGATGCCTTTGACTTCCTGAATCTCCCGGAGCCACTTCGCGTTCTTGGAAGTGGTCCGGGAGTTCCATTTCAGGAAGGCAATTAGTTTCCCTCGTCTTCTTCCAGACGCTTCTCTTCAAACGAGGCTTCATCGGACGCCATGCGGATGATGAGGGAGAAGAAGCGTTCGAGCTTCTTGTCGCTCAGCAGGGTGTAAGCCGCTTCCTTCGAATAGGGGACCGGTTCCTTGTCCTTGCCGCGCAGGCCGGACCAGCCGAGGATGATGTGCTCGGCATAGAACTTGATGTTGAGGTCCTTGTTCTCCTGCTCGGTCAGTTCGCCGCCTGCCTTGAGGCGGGGCGCGTAGGGCTCCATCATCTGCTCGAACTTGCGCCGAGCCTTGTCGCCGCCCACCGGCAGCAGTGTGATGCTGGCTTCCGCGCTCAGCGGGAAGGTCTTGCCTTCGTCAACGAGGGTCTTTTCAAATGCTTCGTAGAGATTCATGGGTCGGGTAATCCATAGTGTCGGGAGGGGTTGGGGACCTCCTCCCGACAAGGAGGCCCCCTATTCGCCAGCGAATATTCTGTGTCGGGAAAGCTGGTGCGAGGGCCGGTCGGTGGCCCTCAATTCGGGAGGACGATCAGTCGTCCTTGATGGGGAGGCGTCCGCCGCCCCAAGTCTCGCGCCGCAAGATCGGCTGCATTACGCGGTAACCGGCGAGGTCGAGGAGAAGCGGTCGATCTGCATCATGCACTTGGTCGCTGCATCGCGGAACGCGGTGAACTCCAACGCTTCCATGACATCCTGATCGATGCCGCCCGGAGCGATTGGGTCCGACATGATCTTGAAGGCAGGGATCGTGATGAAATAGGTGTTCTTGTCCGGATCGATGATCGGGAACGACAGGCTCACAGTCTTGTGCTGGAGGAACTTGTCGAACATGTAACCATCGGCGAAATAGGCGTTGATGGTGCCGGTGATGTTCAGACGACCGGCGCTGATGCCGACCGGGAACTTCGAGCCGACCGCCTGCTGGGCGCGCAGGTTGCCTTCGATTTCGATGCTGATCGACTGCAGAGCGGTCGCCAGTTCCTCATCGTTGGCCGACAGCGCGCCGACGTTCGCGGTTGCCGAGACGTTCTCGGTCGCCGGGGCTTCCAGAACGGTATAAGCCCCGCCACCGAGCAGCGTGGTGTTGCGACGCTTGGTCTCGCGACCCATGGTCGTGATCGAGCCGGTGATGATGGCTCCGGCCGAGACTTCAAGGCTCAGGTTGCCAAAGCGCAGACCGTCCGCCACGAAGAACTGCGAAACGTCATTAAAGCCGGTTTCGATCGTGGCCGACTGCGGCGTGATCTCGGCGACGTTGCCGGGGTTGCGGAGCATCGACGCCTTGATCGTGACTGGCGCACCAGCCGCTACCGTGGGGACATCGCGATCGACGGTGATGACATCGCCGGTCGCCGAAACGACCTTGTAGAAGCCGCCCACGTCCGCGTCGCCGCCAGCGAAAGGAACAACGGTCATCGTCGCAGCTTCGTCGGTGATGTCGCCGCCGACCTTGTTCAGGTTCTTGAGCGTGATCACGTTCGTCGCAACGGCGGCCGACAGCGCGAAGTCTTCCTTGACCCGCATCTCGTTAACCTTAACGGCGAGGTTCGCAGCCGTTTCGGCGTCGGTGCCGCCGATCAGGAATGCGAGGTCGGACGCATCCGCCTCGGTCTCGTCGTCGGTCGCGGTGAAGGTGAAGGCGTTGACGCCATCGTTCAGGGTGATCGCGTCATCGACTTCGACGGCTGCGGTCGTGACGGTGGCCGTCTCGAAGCCGATACCATCGACGAAAATGCGCTGACCCGGAACGATCTGCTTTGCAGCGATAAGCGCCGCGAACGGAGCCGTGCCGTTGCCGTCGATCGTGCGGGCACCGCCGGTGCCAAAGCGCAGCGTGTTGAGGCGGCGGATCACAACGTCATTGGCGTCCTGCACGGTCGTGTAGGCCGAGCCAGCTTCGGGAACCAGCGTGGTCCCGGTCACGGTGATCGTGGTGGCACCACCTGCGAACGCAACGTCGCTGATTTCCAGATAGTCGTTGTTGGCGGCGGTCAGGAAACCGCTCGTCTTGATGCGGCGACCGTCCGTGAAATAGGCCGACACGTCGTCGCCCGCGATGACGATCTGGTTGTTCGCCGTGATCGCAACATGGTTGCCACGGAAAATGTCGAACTCCATGGGACGCGACCATGCGCCCATGAGGACGCGCTGCAGCGCGCGGTCCTGATTGCCTGCCGAGAACTCGAACGCAATTTCGCCGCCCGACTGTGCGGACGTTTCGATGACCGCCGAGACCATGCGGTCTGCGCGGATTTCGTCCGAAACAGCGGTCTCCTTGGAGACCGTGATCGAGGAGGTGGTGAATCGGATGTTGCGGCTCACGCCGCTGACGGGCGTCTCACCCCAATTGGCGTTGGCTTCCACGATTTCGCGGAGCGACGCGCGGTTGCTGTCAGCAAGCAGCTTCTGTGACATTCTGAGTAACCCTCATGGTCGTGATGGGGCGAGCCCCAAGGCGTGGGGTCGAGGTAGAGCCAGTGGTGGAGGCTAAAATGAGCGCTAATGGTAGCCGAAGTCGTGGAGAATGTCAAGTTAGAATGTCACTGACACGCCAAACTGTTTGCGAAACTGCCTAGTGCAGACGCAGTGAACCTTCCCCTGAATTTCAGGTGGAATTAGGCGTTGATGCTAATCTGGACTTTCTCGATCTCGTCGCGAGTGAATGGCACGCGGATCGTGAATACAGTCCACCCGGCGTTCGTGGACGGGTCGATAGGCTCGGCACCCTTGAACTTGTAAGTGCAGCCCGCTGTGTCGCGTCCCTGCTTGAATGCGAAGAGTTCCTTCACCGCGTCCATCGCTTTGGTCGCGACGGCGGTTCCCTTGGCTTCGGGGACGTAGATGTCCAGTTGGATCATGCCCGCGTAGCGGTTGCGGATTTTGCCCGCCCCTTCCCCGCCGACGACAAAGCCCTTGGAGTTCATGATGTGGAACTCCCCGTAGGGTTCGTTAGTTGGCTTGCGGAATGGTTGTCCCGGAATCTTGATCGGAAAGTCCACGGCAATGAATGCCACCTTGCGGGACAGATAGGCGCGCTGGGCCTCAAAGCTCATGACATAATTCCTTTGGCGGCAATCTTGGCCTGAACGTATGTGTTGACAAGGCCAAACATTCCTCGCGGCGATCGGCTCCGTCCCGGAAAGGGAAGACGGCCAAGCTCAAGGCCCACGATGTCGGGAGAATTGTTGGTGAGGTAGATGGTGGTGAAGGGATTGGCGAAGTTGAGGCTTTCCAGACTCTGGGCGGCGGCCGTCTCGTTGACATCGCGACGCGGCTCCTGTCCGAGCGACATCGAATTGGTCGGTCCCGGCGGACCATTGTCGATCGCCTCGAAGACGGTGGTGGAGGGCGCTCCGGTGGTCCAGATATAATTGCGAACGGCTTGACCTGTATGGACCGGCGTAAGCGATTTGATGTGCTCATCGACCTCCCGGACTAGCGCTTCGATATTACGCGCCATACGAGCTTCAAGGTCGGCGATGCTCTTGAGCATGGCGCTGCGGCACGCCGCCTTGTTGGGAATGACCGCGCCCATTTAGGTGCGCTTCACAAAAATCAGCCACACAGGCGATCCCGGCGTCCCCACGGCTTTGGAGATGCCATGGCGCTTGTTGCCGATGATCACGAAGTCTGTGTCCACATTGGGCTCCCAATCCGGCGTCTGAGGGAGCAGCAGGCCCGGAACGATCAGCTTGGCTTCGTTCCACTTTACCGAGAAGTCCGCCACGTCCTTGGCGGTGGGCTTTGCTTTCACGCACACGACATCGGGATAGGTGTCGAGCACAGGAACGATCTCATCGGTGTCGGCGTCGTAGGTGCCCTCCCCGATCTGGAAGTTGAAGGTCGCCTTGATGGTCAGGCCGGGGATGCGCTTGGTGATCGCATCGAGCACCATACGGGCGGCGAGGTCTGCGTAATTCGTTGCCATGTCTTAGTGCCGAATGATGTGCTTGGGACCACCACCACCCATCGAGATGCGGCCGAGGCCGTCGATGGTGATCGCGATCTCGCGAGGATATTTGGCGACGGCCTGCCGACTGTCGAACGAAAGCTCGATCACATCGACCTGCAGCTTCGTGAGGTTCGAAGAGGTATTGACCAGTTCGGGATTGCCCGACAGCAGGTGGTCGGCGAGTAGCGCTGTTGCGATCTTGACCTGACGGGGAACGATGTCGTCCTCGATCGGGAACCCTTCCTTGTCCCGCACACCGCTGCGGGGCCACGCCAGTCCGGACGTGCCATACATCTTGCAGCCAAACCACTTCGCGCGCCCATCGAGGAGTCGCGTCGCCCACATGCAGAGCTTCTCCTTCGTCTCCTCATCGTCGATCTCGGACCAGACGGAGTGGATGTTGACGGAGAGGATTTCATCGGCCTCTTCTGCACTGATATAGCTATTGGCCGTGGGCAGGCCGGTGCCGTTTTCAACTACGATGTCCAAGGATGCTCTCCGGAAATAAAAGACGCCCGGCAAGCGGGTTGCCTGCCGAGCGTCGAGCCGCCGAGGCGGTAATGGGAAGCCGATTATTCGGCGGGGGTCGCCAGTTCGATCGCCTGAGCAACCAGCTTGTCGCGGTTGGCGCGGCCGTCGATCTTGGCGTCTGGGAAGGCGGTGCTGATATAAGCGGCCACGTCGGCCTTGTCGGTCAGGTCGGCGAAGTCCTCGACGGTCACGCGCGCCTTGGGGGCGGTTTCTTCCGTGGTGGTTTCGTCGGTCTCGGTGACAGGTTCATCGGTGACGGTTTCGTCACTGGTTTCCGTGATCACCGGTTCATTGACCGTAGCGGCGGCGATAGCGATGGGCGAAACGGACCAGCCGGGCTCGGTGGACAGATCGCGGAAATTGGCGAGGCTTACCTCGAACTTTTCACCCGTGGGCGAGAAGATGGTGTAGAGTTCGGACATAGATTTTGGGGCTTTCCTTGTCGGGGAGAAGAAGAAGGCCGGGAACCGAAGTTCCCGGCCCTTGTCTCAAGGCTTGTGCCTTACTTCTGGATGCCGCTGATCCACGAGTAGAGCGTAATGCTCGGCGTGGTGCCAGCGACCGTGCCAGCCAGCGTGAGGGCGGTCTGGCCGGGGGCCATCTTGGCGACGGTCATCATGTCGAGCAGGATGACATACTGGCCGGGGCCGGTGACCGAGGCGACGCCAACGGTGACGGTGCCGACCTTGGCTTCGAGGTCGTAGCTTTCGTCGGCGGTGCCGAAATCGGCAGCATCGACGTTGACGACGATCGCGAGCGTCTTGTCGGCCAGTTCGCCGCTCGTCCAATAGCCCTTGAGCGTGTCGAGCGTGATGGTGTTACCGACGAACGAAGCCGTCTTGGCAGCACCCTTGCTGATAAGCGCCGACGCCGGGGCCGCGTCATACATATACTGGAACTTGGTGTTCATCTGCATGATGAAAAACTCTCTCTGATGGAAGCTGGTGGAGGGTAACGGGGAGGATCAGAAACCCTCCCCAACTTCCCCAACTTAGCGGACGACCGCTGCGTTGGTGATGCCGTAGATGCGGCTGACGGCCTTGCCGTGCATGACGGCCATGGCGACGAGCCACTCGACGCGGGTGCGATACACCGGCAGTGCGTCGATTTCGCCGAGGTCACGGACATCCATGATGCCGTTCTGCAGGCCGACGATCTTGCCGTCGCCGAAGCTCGCGACATAGATCGACTGCGTTGCGCCGTTGGCGTCCGGACCAGCCTCGTTGAAGTCGATGATCTTGTTGCCCTGATCATCGTCCTCGGTGATGAGGATCGGCAGATCGTTGTAGAAGCCGACGCGACGACCGAAGTCATCCTTCGACCACTGCAGATCGCCGCCGACATCCTTGTCCTTCGCAGCCTGCGAAAGCAGGTTCCGCATACGCTTGGACATGATGAGGTGGGTTGGACCGTCAACGCGGTCGATGGCTTCGTCCAGCGTGGCGAGGCTCAGCGCGCCCGAAGCGTTCGGCGAGTCCTCGTTTGCAGCCAGACGCTGGTAGCCGGTGACGCGAACGCGCAGACCGTCGAACTGCTTGCCGTCCGAGGAGTCGCCGTTGATGAATGCAGCCGCGATGCGGGCACCCATGGCCTTGACCTGCATGGCTTCCTGACGCGAGCGGACGCCTTCGCCGTGGGTCTTGACCAGCGCGGTATCAACGTCGAGTTCGCCACCCGCGATGCGGAGCGTTTCGCTCTGCGGGTTCACGACGCCGATCGAAGGGCTGTAGCCCTCGTTGTAACCACGGAAGCCGACCGAAGGCAGCTTCGCTTCCTGAGCATAGCTATAGCTATTGCCGGGGATGTCCATCAGCGGCAGGGCGGACACGATGTCAGCCGATGCGGCGAACATTTCGATGATCGCCTGACGCTTGAGGTCACCATCGACGAGCTTTGCGGCTTCGTGAAGAGTGAGCATTGAAAATTTACTCCAAGTAGAGTTTGGTTGTCGTCGGCTGTCACAAGGGTTTGGGAAACTAACCCCGACAGACAGCCGCCTACCTTCGGGGTGATCTTGAGGAGCCGACGACAGTCGGCCCGATTACTTCTTCTGGGCGTTCGCGATTGCGAGCTTCTGCTGCGGCGACATCTTGGCGATCTGCTCCTGCGTGAAGCCGCCGATCTTGCCGTCCTTGCCACCGGCCGCGCCGCCGCCGTTGTTGCCCTTGAAATAGTGAGGTGCTTCGTTCCGCAGCTTCACGATCCACTCGCTGACGGTCATCGGGTCTGCCCCGTTCGCGCCGTAAATGACCGCTTCGCCGTTCTTCGGGACGAGCTTGCCGTCTTCGACCTTGAACAGGTTGTAAGCACGGGTCAGCACGTCAGGCAGAGCTTCGGGACGCACACCGGAATCGGGCTGGATGACCACGGTGGTCACTTCCTTGTCGATCTGGGTGCGGATCAACCGCTGCTCGAAAGTCGTTGCCTTCTGCTCCAGAGCCTTGTTGGCTTCGCGCAGGGCCTTGGCGTTGTCTTCGTAGCCGTCCTTGACGGCCTTGATGCGATCGGAAACCGCTGCCTCGATCTGGTCGTTCGTCTTGAGTTCGCCGTCCGAAACCCGCTTCGCAATGTCCCGCAGACCGTTGAGGTCGTTGGTGAATGCGTCGAGGTCGTCACCCGCGATTTCCTTGATGCGCGCGAGAATGGGACCGGTGGTCTCGATCTGCTGCGCCAGCGAAATATTCTTCTCGCGGAACTCGTCCAGCTTCACGGAAGGGACGACGTTGACGGTAACCTTACCATCCTCCGTCTTGGCGAACTCTTTCAGTCCCGCCGGAACGGCGTCGATGGATTCAAACGAAATAACTGGCATTGGATTTCCTCACCGAGGACGAAGACAAGCACCACACTGTGGATTGCTACCTCCGGACCCTCCGGAGGATTTGGTGCCGGGAAGTCTGACCGAAGCGGGTGCCTATGCGACGCGCGACGCGGTTCTTCCCGGCTAAACCGGTGGGGGATTCTTTTAGACCGGCTCCCCCGGAGCCGCGTTGCTCAGTGTGATGAGCCAACCTGAATTTTGGGATGTGGAATATCTGGTGACGCATCTTCCGGACCCCGGTGGCGTGACCAATTCCTACTGTGCTAAAAGGATACGGAAAAACTCGTGGAGTGTCAAGTGAAAATGTCACTCACCCACTTTTTTCCTACCTTATACTTTCCGGCGACGGCGGCGCGGACGGCCCACTTCCTCGTTGATCATCTTCTCAAGCTCTTCCGGGTCTTCCCAGAAGGGGAGTCGCTCGGACTCCTCTTCGGGGTTGAACAGGGAGGAAAGCTGATCGCAATCGAGATGGATTTCGTAGTCCCTCATGACTTATTTCGCCGCTGGCTTTTTCTTCGGCGCGGGCTTTGGCTTGGGAGCCGCGTCGCGCTGATTGGCCTGCGTTGCCTGTCCGGGGACAGGCGCGATCTTCGGGGTTTCCTTGGCTACCCTGACCGCGTTCTTACGGTCCTCAGCGGCCTGCGCGGTCTCATGCTCAAGCTCGTCGTCGAACTGGCGCGCCTCCTCTTCGAGGGCGTCATCGTTGATCTGCTTCTGGAGCTTGCCCTGTGCGTTCGGGAAGCCCTCACGCTGCGCCTCGATGTCGGGGTTGTTCGGGAACTGCTCAGCGTCTTCGAGCATGGCCTTGAAGGTGGCCAGATCGACATATTCCGGAATGACCTCGGACTTGAGGAAATATTCGTAGAAGATGTCCACCGGAAGCTGACCATCTTTGTGCATCATGGCTACGGCGCGGAACTCGCGCGCCGCCGCGCCGTCGAGGAGGAAGTCCTGATTGACGCGGAAGATGATCTTGTCGCTGCTCTCGTTCATCCAGTCGGCGACGATCCGCAGCAGAGCGGTCATGTTCTCGTTGATGACCGTGGTGACGTTGAGGAGCAGCGATTGCTCGTTGCGGTCCTTGAGCTTGATCTGGTTGTCCGACTGGCCCGCGCTGCCGCTGTCGCCGATGAGACGACCACCGAGTGATGCAACCTGATTTTCGAGGACTTCGATACCCTTCTCAAGGCTGTCTAGGCCTCGACCGGAGTATTCGATGATCCCTGCCTTCTCGCCCGCGCCAATCTCCCAGACGACCGATGGACCGATATGGTAGGTGTCATCCTCACCCGCGCCCGACACATAGTAAACCGGGTTAGAGGTGAAATAACGCGCGTGCTGCAACTGTGCATACACCTTGTAGTGATGCATGTTGAGCGTCAGGATGTCGAGAACCGGCGGCTTTTCCACGTCCGGTAGATTGGTCGTCGCGTTGAAGAAGCGGAACGGAATCCGCTTCATCGGCACGCCGAATACCAGCGGGATGCTGATGACCGGCGTCTCCGTCAGATCGGCGTCTTCGTCGTCGCGGCTGTAGAACTCCTGATGATACTCCCAGCGGGCGGTCTCATCGTTGTAGGTCAGGCGCAGGACGCGGTAGCTCACGAAAAGCTGGCCGTAATTGCTGTTGGCGGCTGTTTTGGTGCCTGCAATCACCATGAGGCGGCGATCGACCTTGAACTCACGCAGCAGGACGTAATCGACCTCGGTCATCCCGTCGATTTCGGTGGTGGTCCAGTCGAGGATGTTCTCGCAGGTATAGGGTGCCAGATAGGGCTCGGTCACATCGCCGGACGCAGCCTTGTCCACCAGCACGCCATAGCGGCCGGGCGAGAGCATTTCCTGTGCGATGACCTTTGTGAAGATCGGCAGCGACAGGCCGTCCTTCGAGATGCGCTCGGCGCGCTTTGACAGCAGCGGCCCGGCGTTCAGCAGGCGCGGATCGCGGCGGAAGATCGAGCCCGTCAGGCCCGTCACCGTGCGGTAGACCATGTTGTAGAAGGGCGCGCGATCGAGATAGGCGCGATACTGGTCGTTATCCATGCCCTCAGGCTTGGGCAGGTAGGTCTTACCGTGCCGCTTGATCTCGACCTCGCCGATCATGGCGTGACGGATCGACCGCCAGATTTCCCGCCAATGCGAGTAGTCATAGTGGACGAAGGTCGGAGCTTGTTCGCTCATCGCTGTCTTCGAACGACGTGTATCGGCAGACGCTCGGTAGCGCTGCCGCATCGATTTGGGCGTTGGATTACCGGCGTCAGCCAAGGGGGAAACTCAAAAAGAGCCCCCGCACGAGGCGGGGGCTAGGTCAGGGAGGAGTGGTCCTTGTTGATACCCCCGAACAAGGACATAACCGGGAGGAGACACGGCATGGCGACCGTGGGTATTGAATGACCGAGCTTGTATGGCTATCCGTGTGAGGGATGCTTGTGCGGCTCGGTCAAAACAGACCGGGTGCTTCGAACGGCCGAAGCCTACAACACGCCGGTAGGCGTCAGATCATCGTGCCCCGCTGGGGCGATCCTTCGCAAACTGACCACCGAGGAAGAGGCGAAAGGGAGAAAACCTCAACCTCGATGTTCACTTATACTGTCAGAAGATATTTAGATTGTCAAGTCTTAATGTCACTTACAGGCAAATGACTCGCGCGCCCGGCACCAGACGGCACAGGGCGGTTTCATACCACCAACGCTTTGCGGACTGGCTGGTAAGGACGCTGGGACTATACTTCTCGGCAATGATCCGATCGTAGAGCGCCTGTGAAATGATGATCGCCGACGCTCGAACGCTGTTGGCCATGCAGCCCGGCCACATGACCACGACGGTATCGTTCGAATGATGCAAGTTGGGATGATCGTTGTTGCGGATCGTCTTCTGCATGAGGCGGCCCTCGACCTCGTTTTCAACGACGATCACCGTCTTGGGTCCCCGGCGGGTCTTGGGCGCTTTGAAGACGGTCTTGGTTTCGGTGCTGGATGCGATCTGGATTTCGCTGTAGCCCGGCTGGCCACGAAGATCGGTCATGGTCGGCTCCATGAAAATGGGGAGGAACCCTGCTTGGGTCCCTCCCCGGTTGGGATCAGGCGGCTTCGGCGTAGATGTCGAGAACCTCTTCGATCGCTTCGTGCCGGACCACATCTGCCTGCACGAACTTGTGGTTCGCAAAGCGTTCGGACGGCATGGCGAAGAGACGGCGCGTCAGGTCGGCGAGACCGTTGTTGCCCGCCTTGCGATCGGTCTGCTCGATGTCGCCAGTGATGACGAACCGCGAGCCTTCGCCGATGCGGGTCAGCAGCATCTTGAACTGCTTGGGCGTCGCATTCTGCATCTCGTCGGCGATCAGCCACACGCCTTTGAAGGTGCGTCCACGCATGAAGGCCAGCGGCGCGATCTCGATGATCTCCTTCTCCAGCAGCAGCTTCAACTCCTGCACGGAATAATGCTCCTTGAGGATGTCGAGGATGGGGAGCATCCATGGGCTCACCTTCTCGATGATGCCGCCCGGAAGGGTCCCTACCTCTTCCTCTTCCACGTTAACGAGTGGGCGCGTGATCACGATGCGCTTGATGTTCCCGGCTTTCAATTCCCGGATCGCGTGCGTCACGCAGGGGAAGGTCTTGCCCGTTCCGGCCGGGCCGTGTGCGACGATGTAAGGCGTGGTGCCGTGGACGAGGCTGTTGATGTAGGCCTGCTGGTTTGGCGTCTGCCCGACAAGTTCGATCGGCTTGTGTGCGGGCTCGGTCAGATAAGCGGGCGTCTTCTTGCCGCTCTTGGGTTGGCGCATGGGGATCACATTGTCGGGATCATATTGATCGGCAAACAGGCTGTCGGGAAGATGGTGTGCATCACTCCCACGGCGGTGCGGGAAGGTCTTGCCCTTGGCGGCGTTATCACGACGAGGTTTGGAAGCCACAGGAACTCCGGTGGTAAGAGGGGAGACGCCATCACTCCGCGTAGGCTAGGTGCCTTGCCACACCGCCACTGTGTATCCCTGCTGGGTCCCTCCGGGGCCTACCGCTTTGGGTCCCCTATGGGTCCCTCCCCATCCGTTGGCTGACATATCGTCCATGTGACCTGTTGATGATCAACGTGTCGGTCATTTTGGCGTGATGGTGATATGGCAGTATGGCGTGATGCCCATGTGGGCAGCGACATCATCCGTGATGGGTCCCCCGACCGCTTGTCACGATGGTATGGTGTGGGTGAGAGTGATGAGTGATGCAGAGGGAAGAGTGCGTCACTGACAGTGAGGATAACACAGTTCTAAACCAATGTCACCTTCTACTTGCTCATCGGGGCACTGACTGCGGCCCAAATGGTTAACGGGGTATTACCCCTTTGGGTCCCCTACCCCCATCGAAAAATTTTTATGAGGGGTCGCGCCGATTCGCTTGCGTCAAGGTAGGCGCGCGAAGGCGGCGGCGATGGAGGCTAAGCCTTGATAGGCGCTATGCGCCATCATCGCGGCTAGGCCCATGGCGTATAGTTTGCAGGCAAAGCCGGACACTAGAACGCCGATGATTCTGTTCATGTCCATTAACCTTACCCTTTCCTGATTTGAGGCCTGCGAGGCAGGGCTTAGCGCCCCGCCTCATATTCCGCGATCAAGGCAGCGCGGCGCGCCTCAAAGCCCGGCGTTGCGTAGGGAGCGCGGCCATGGGTGCGGCTGTCTTCATAGCGGCCCTTGCGATCGATGGCGACGTTACCAACGGCGATGACTTCGCAACGGCCGTAGGCAGTGCGAGCGCGCTTCTTTGCCTGCGCATAGGAGACGGCGGAGATTGTGCCAAGCTCGACCATGTTGCGGAGAGCGATGAAGGTGGGCATGGGGTTCGTCATGGGTAGCTCCTTGGTTGATGAGATAACCCTAGAGACGAGTCGTGATTCGGTCAAGCAGATAATCCACTAGATAATCCACTTGCACGTTTTTCTAAGCGACGCATTTTAAGCCCTTTTCAGGGCGTCCAGCGTGTCGGGCTGTCATGCCCTGCCGTCTGCCCGTCGTCGCGTCCAGCGCCCACGCTGCGGCCTTTGGATCGGGCAAAAATGACAGGCCTATTGATCCCCCTACGCGCGAAACGAGTTTCTGGCATAGCATTAGGGCCGGATAAATCCGGCCCTGTTTGAGGTTAGAAGCCCGCCACCATAAGGAGGATTAGCAGGCCGCCGATTGATCGGACTATGCCCTCAATCAAGCGTAAACTGCCCAGCCATTTGCCCAGCCGTCACCGGCGCGGGGATCGTCGCGATCGATGAGATAGGCGCAAGCGCCGCGAGGATCGCCGCCGGTGCGACAATCCATGCCGATAAAATCGGCAATTTCGGCGAAGTCCGCTTCTGCCTTGTCCTTGCGGCGGACGAGGTGCGGCGCGAGTTCTTCGCTGCATTCCCGCTCGCAGAGTCGTTTGATGATTTCGGCATAGTGGACGAGGTAAGACGCCAGCCGCTGCGCCTGATAGGGATTGAAGCGTGGCAGCTTGATAAGCGGTGACAGTTCGGAAGGAACCTTGCAGCGTTCCATGATACGCGCGGCAAGGAAGGCCGTGCGGTTTTCGGCGCGTTCCGGCAGCTTGGCCCAGATTTGATCGGTCATTTCGGTGTCTCCCGTGTTTCGGTGAGTCCCTTTTGGCAAGGTCAACCGATTCGGGCAAGAGATAATCCGCGAGATAATCCACTTTTATGGGATTAAGATTTTCCGCCAGCTTGTTAAGGTTAACGAGCGTGCGGAACGAAGAAAAAGGGCCGTATCGGCCCTTAATCTTAGGGGTCTTCCCTTTTCCCGTTTTCCGAGAATGTGTATTCGTTCGCCCCCATAGCCTCGGTAATTTGTTCGTCGGATCGCAAATATTCGTCCTGCGTCACTAGCTGGCGGTAAAGCCATTGGCATAGGTCGCGCATCGCTTCCTTGACTTCGCTTTCCGCTTCTTCCGACGCATCCCCGTATTCGTTGCGATCGTTCCGGGTTTCGACTTGCAGCCCATAATAATGATGATGATTGATCGTCGCGGACAGGCCGTAGAAGTTTTTCGCCTGAATGGCTTGCAGCCGGTCGGCGATGGCGTGCAAGGTCTCATCCTGCGGTGCATATGCCTTAACGGCCGCCGCGCCGCCCTTGGCGTAGGAATAGGAGCCATCAAAGGCGGCGTAGTCGCTTTGGCAATAACCAAGACTCCACCATACGCACGGATCATGCCGGGTTCCGCCGCCCATAAGGGTGACCGGGCGCGTCTTCATCGTGATGCCCAGCTTAGCAGCCGTCTGCACAAAATCCTCTATGACATACTCATAATCGGTCTCGTCGCGAGCGTCGAGCCACCACTGTTTGGCGGTTTCTTTAGCGTCTTCGGAAAGCTCAGAATATTGGTAGAGGGTGCGCGTAACAGTGATGGCCATCGTTTGTCTCCCGGTGGCGTTGTAGCAGTTATGCGCCTACGGCGCGACGGGCGGATTTGTTGCGGCGGGCGGCGGCATATTCGCGCTTGTGAGGCTGCACCACGCGGCGGTCGGTGAAAAGCGTCTTCATGTCGGTGTCTCCCTTGTTCCGCGTCATTGCGGTGATTCGTTTCTGGCACCTTCCACCGATTCGGGCAAGAGATAATCCACTAGATAATTCACTTTTCTATGGTTAACGGAATTGAGGCGGCGCGTTAAGGTTAATGTGGTGCCCAGCCAAAAGAAAAGGGGCGTGAAGCCCCTTCCCTTATTGCAGATAGATGAAGCCGTAACCGGTCGGGCTGGAGTCATCATCTTCTTCGCTGAAAGAAACATAGACTTCCCCAAAATTACGCGCCACGGCATCCAGCTTGTGCGCTAGATCATCATCGCGGGCGGTCACATATTCTTGCCAGCGCGGATCGCCTACCTTTGGCGATCCAAATGACTTCCAACAGTCCGGCCCTTCCAATTCCTTGCGGTCAAGGAACCCGACGCCATGCCCGTTGCGGGTAAACCAAAAATCGCGCCCGGCCTGCTTGCGGTCATAGTCTTGGGCATAAGCCTGCATTAGCAGGTCATGAGCCTTATGCTCAAAGGCGATGCAATCCATCTGTGCTGCCTCAAATGACTCAGGGAACAAGTCCCCAAAACCGGCATCGTTTGGGAGGTCACCATCGGCCTGCCCTTCGCGAACCTGTTCGCGGGACTCTTCCGTATGCCATTCCGTCATGGGGATGCACGACGTGTTAGTGAATAGCATGGCTTCCAGATAGCCTTGCGTGAAGTCGGCGAGGTCGCTCCATTGCAGGTTGCAGACGGTGCCATCGGTGTCGGCGATAAATTCAGGCATTGCTCTAACTCCTTAGCGCGAACGGCGCGGCGCGCAAGGCGACCGGTAATAGACGCGATAGGCGTCAATCTCAGACAGGTTGCGGGTTTCCATAATCTTGCGGACTTCGTTCGGCATTTGCTTGTCTCCCTTGCGGTGATTCGTTTCTGGCATGGTTCGCCGATTCGGGCAAGAGATAATCCACGAGAAAAGAGAGTTAAGATTTGCAGTGCGATTGGTAAGGTTAACGAGGTGTCAGACGCAAAAAGAAAGGGGCCGAAGCCCCTCCCTTAAATCCAGTTGCCGATACGGGCGACGCCCGGATAGTCCCCCTTGTCCCGGCGGATGATCGCCTTAACCGCCTTTAAGCTGCCTGCTTTTTTGGCAAGGCGCTTTTGCTTGCGCCAGTTGATCAGATTGCCAGTGAGGGTAGGGCGGAGGGTGGTGGTCGTCATTTCGTGTCTCCCGTTGCGGTGATTCTCTTTTGGCATAGTCCACCGATTCGGGCAAGAGATAATCCACTAGAAAAGACTTATTCTAACACATTGACCGGCGGATGATATTCCGGCCCAGATAGGCTATAGGCATCAGGGAGCGTCCTTAGAACGGCTTCGCGATAGGTTGAGAACGGTCCGGCATCATCCTCCGGTCCATTGTCGTGGGCCATCCAGAAAGCCCCTTCGTGGCGATAGATGCCCTTCCCTGCTGAATCATACGTGCCATCGTTTGGCGTGGCCTTATCGCGACATGGCGCGGCCTTTTCCGCTTCCACAAAGTCGCGCCATGCTTCGTTTAGGCGATAGAGGATATGCCGCTGCAAAGCAGGGTCGAGTTTCGACCAAGTAAGGTCAGTTTCGAATCCTTCTTCCACGCGATCGGCAATATCCGCCGGATCGATCCCATCGCCCCATTGGGAGAAACCCGCGCCAGTTATGGACAAGCCGAGATAGTCGCCATCGGAAAAGATGACAGTGATTTGGTCGAGCGTCGCGCCGTTGTTATCCACTATGCGAAAGAGATATTCGCTCAGATCGGCAGGGGATTGGAATAGATCGGTCACAAGCCAAGCTCCTTATGGGTGGTGAAGCCTTCGGGCTGGATCGCGACCACGCGACCATCGGTCAGATAGGCATCAGCGCATTCGGGATAGTCGGAGTCATCTTCCATAAACGCCACGCCCATGTCCTCTACTTTTGCTTTTGCATCGGCGAAGGACGGCGCGGTCCCGATGACGGTGCGGCGACCGTGCATGTTGGTTTCGATGAGTTCGTGCATTTGCTTGTCTCCCTTGCGGTGATTCGTTTCTGGCATAGTCCGCCGATTCGGGCAAGAGATAATCCACAAGTTATTCTACATTGACGGTTAATATATGGACGCGAGTTAGTTAACCTTAACAAACACTATGGGAAAAATTAAGGAGGGCCAAAGCCCTCCCTTGTCTTATGCCTCAACAATCTGGACCTTGCGGCGGATCGCCGGGACCATGAATTGCTTGGCGCGTTCGATCGCCGCCGTGGCATCATCCTTGGTCGCGAACGTGTCGCCGCGATCTTTCTGGAACGCCCACGTTGTGGACTTGAGCCAGAAAGTGTTGCCCTGATTTTCGACTGTGACCATGAACATTGTGTATCTCCCGTTGCGGTGATTCTCTTTTGGCACCTAGCTCTGATTCGGGCAATAGTTAATCCACTAGATAATCCACTTTATTTCGTTAACTTTTTCCACCAGTTCGTTAAGGTTAATAGGCGGATACGCTCAAAGAAAGAGGGGCTTTCGCCCCTCTCCTTATCGCGCCCAATAGGTCACGCCGTCAAATTCGCCGCTTGTGTAATCCATCTGCAATTCACGGGCAGCTTTCTCCCAATCAATGCAGTTGACCGGCCATTTTGCATCCCCGTTGATTGCGCCGATGTCGTCGGCCAGTTGTTCGGCATATTCCTTGAAATAGGAGTCGCGGATTAGCGTCACGCCGTGGGACCAATCATCGCAATAGTCTGTTAGTTCGTCGCGAAAGGCCTTTAGCGTTTTAAGCTCTTCCGCTTCGTCGCTGGCATCCCATTCGGCCAGTGCGGCGCGGGCCTTATCGATCGCCGCCGCCAGTTCGCCGGACGGGTCCGGGCCGTTGTGCTGAGCGATGGGGTCGGCGTCCAGAAGTTCCGTTGCAGCGTCCTGCAAAGCGTCCTGCGCTTCTTCCAGTTCGCTTTCGAGGTCTCCCCGTTGCTCTTCCAGTTCGTCGATTCGTGCTACGATGTCACGCGAGTCAAGGGTGTCTTCGCTGTTGTCTGGAATGTCACGCATTGCGCTTCCCCTTATTGATCCATGCCGAAAGTGCCGCGATGCGGGCGACGCGCTTTTGCTGGCGCTTGGTCATGCCCGAACCGCCTTGTCCCGGCTGGGCATGTAGCGGCTGGCATTGGCCATGCGGCGCGCGTGTTGCGCCCGTCCAAGGGCGTTCGCGGCGTTGATCAAGAGGCGGTCAAACTCGGTCATTCGTTGTCTCCCGTTGCGGTGATTCTCTTTTGGCATGGTCCACCGATTCGGGCAACAGTTAATCCGCGAGATAATCCATTTTTCTTTGGTTAACAGGTTGGGGCGATGTGTTAAGGTTAATGCAGCGCGCCGGGCAAAAAGAAAGGGGCCTAAGCCCCTTCCCCGTCATCTAGGCCAGCGTCGAGCCATTCGACAAGCTGGCGATAATCGCCGGTCATGTTCGCCCCTGCGTCGTCCACCACTTCCCAACGGCCCGGCTCTAAGCGGGTGACGGTCTGCGTGTCCTGCCTATCCATCAGATAGGCTTCCCGCTCCAGATGCGTTTCACCCTCCCCCTGCCCTTCCATATAGCTTGTATGGTCGCGGTGCCCTTCCTGCCATGGCGGGTCACAGATGCCGTCTAGGGCGTCCTGTAGGCCTTGCTTATACCACTTTCCCATGTGTCAGGCCTCCCGATACGCTTTGAGCCAAGCAGCGACCAGCGGGTGCTGGGCCAGATAACAGTCGCAGCAGCGTGAATAGATCAGCCGGAGATATTCGTCCTGCATGGTGGTCAGTTCCACGCCGAGGGTCGGGATCGCTTCATTCACTTCCTTGGCGCGGCTGCGAACGTCCATAGCCAGTGACTGGCGGGTGCTGTCCACTTCACCGGCTTCGCGCCACTTCATGATGCGGCCAAGGTCGCGGGTGGTGATGCAGAGTTGTTCGGTCCAGATGGTCATGGAATGTCTCCCTTGCGGTGATTCGTTTCTGGCACAGTCCACCGATTCGGGCAAGAAATAATCCGCAAGAAAAGAGTCTTAATTTCCACTAGCTGGGTGTTAAGGTTAACGAGATATTCCGTGAAAAGGAAAGAGGCCGGAGCCCCTTACCAATCATAGGTTTTCAGTCCGTTCATGACAGGGCCGTCGCTATCGAGCCGGAGAAACTCGCAGTCATAGGTGACGGCACGTTCCATGCAATCGATGAGGTCGCCGGGCAATCCCGCGCCGCCGTCTCGGCTGATAGCGTGGACTGATACAAAGAAGCCATAGTCGCCCCGCCATACGGCTATAGGAAAGCCGCTGTCTTGCTCTTCCATCGATTGAGCGGTTGCGGCTGTGATATGCGATGTGGACAGGCAAAGCGCCTTTGTGATTTCCATTATTCGACCTCCTTAGTTTCTTCCCTTGTCAGAAGCTCTAAGGCTTCATCTGGGCTCATACTGTCCAAAAGACGCTCGATTTCCGCACGCTTGACCGCTTCCGCTTCGCTGTCTTTCGCACGCTTTGCCCGGTCAGTCGCAAGGGCCTCCTTACCTGCTTCCGTCGTCTCAGGATCGACGGTGAAATAGAGCGACACGGCGCGGCCGTCGCGATCCACAAACACTGACCTGCCGGATGGCTTAACCACCACTGTGAAATGCGCCCGGACAAGGCGATTGACGGTTTCCATATCAAAAGCGCCTCCGAAGCTCCCGCCCACGACCTTGACCGAGTTGTTCAACGCTAGGCGCGTATGATAGCCGATATTCCGCCTCATGAGATTGGCAGGCCCATCGCGAACGACAAGGCGGAAGAGATTGGACCATGCATGAACAGGTCCAATTTCAAAGGAAGCGAGATTGCGAAGTAGATGGCGAAAGGCTTCATGGTTTGTCTCCCTTGCGGTGATTCGTATCTCTCATAATCCATCGATTCGGGCAAGAGATAATCTACGAGAAAAGAGTCTTAATTTCCACCGGCTGGGCATTAACCTTAACAAGCTGCTGCGGCCTGTTAAAGGACTGGCGCTAGGCCAGTCCCGAAACAAGGAGGAGGAGCAAAAGCCCGGCGATGATACGGACTAGGCCCGCGATCATGAATAGAGTTCCTCCATGAAGGTTTCACGGACGCTATCACAATCCTCGGCATCCTGCTGCCACCCCTCAAAGCGACCAGTCTCGCACGCCTCATCAAAGGCCTCGCGATCATGGACAAGGACACGCGGGCTATCTTCATCCCGTTCGCCGTAAATCCATTTGGCGTAGGCGAGGAGCGCCATACGCTTCCATTTTTCGTCGCCTTGGTATTCAGCGCGAAGCGCGGCCATCGTTTGATCGACGGTTTGCATTGCGGAGCGGAGATTACGACGCTGGCGAAGATTCAGCCGGTCGAGAATGACGGTGCCCCGCTGGAGTAAGACAGCGCCAGCGCAGCCGGTGGCGGAGTCCAAGTCTGTTGCTTCCACTATGGTGGCGAAGCCGAAAGTCCGATCGACCGTGACGGCCAAGCCGCCTTCGCGGATGGAAGCATCGCCCAGATAGAGCCAAGGCGTTTCGCCCAGCTTGGCGCGGAGTTCGTTGGCCTCTTGGACCTTATCCCACATTGTGCCGGTCATGCTTCCGTCTCCAAATAGAGGTAATAAGCGCCTTCCATGTCGTCCGTCCACGACTCTGGCGCGTCCATCGCGATAGTGGCGTTAATCTGCTGCCAGTTGTCAGCGCAGTAGGAGCGGACGGCCTCTTCCGCCGCGTTCCAGTCGAAAGCGTCGCCATGGTCGGATTGGCGCATATCGTCCAGCCATTGATCGCGGACATCCCATGGCGTTTCGTCCAGTGTCGGATAGGCGAGGAGGATGATTTCGCTATGCGAGCGCAAGCGTTCATATCCTGCTGCACATAGGTCGATCGAGGTGACTTGATACATTTGGGCGTCTCCCGTTGCGGTGATTCTTCTATTTCATAGTCCACCGAATCGGGCAAGAGTTATTCCACACATAATGATGGTTAATATTCCACCTTATCGCGTTAACCATATTCGTAAAGGTTAACAAGATGGTCCACCGCGTTAACCTTAACGGATAGTTAACCTTACTGCGCGTTAAGGTTAACGGATGCGGTGGTCGGCGTTAACCTTAACGGCACCAAGTCGATCGCTCACGGTGCGGGGTCGCGACGGGATGGTTAACGCACCGACAACCGAAATGACAGTAAAAATGACCGAGATATTGAAAAATCGGTAAAATAACACTCAAAATGACCTTTTGGCATAGCTTTTTGGCGGCAAAATGACCTTTTGGCATAGCTTTTTAGCCTCAAAATCAATTTTTTCCATAGTATTCTCAAGAAAATGGCCTCTTGGCATAGCATTTTTACTTCAAAATGACTTCTTGGCATAGCTTTTCTGGTCGATGCGCCAGATTTGACGCATTGGTCCCTGAAACCCTTGAGAATGCGTCACTTTTGCCGAGTTGGTGACAGCGGCTTGAGGGTTGGGAGTGATGGGTGATGGGCTGGGCGTGATGACCGGCCCGGCGGGCTCTCGATCGCCTCTTGGCTCTGGTCTGGCTCTGCCCACCCTCTCCTCCCCTTCTGCCTCGATCAGTGGTTGCCAGAGGTGGCACCAGATGTGCCCTTCTATTTCCGCTTGACATTTCCACCAGAGGCCAACTGCGCCTCCACGAGATCGGCATCTTGCCATCCCCGAAGTCTACCTCCATCCCGAAATCTAGGGAATCGCCCCGCGAATCCGCAGGAATCCGTCACTTTTTTCACGACTAGATAAGCCTGAAACTCTACCTTTTCAGAATAGAGCTAGGCTCTTGACAACCTCTACGAGTTCTGAACGGGGTAGAAAATCTGGAGGGTATGTTTCGGGGCTTTTCTACAACGAATCGTCTGCGGCCCCGTAGCGCGGCGTTCTGGTCCCTAGTTCCCCATGATCCCGAACGGGGTCATATGGCGCTCCACGAGGCTCTGGCGGCCGATATGACCCCGTTCGGGATCATGGGGCGGCATCCCATTTCCCAGAGGGTCCCCGGTCCCAAAATGAGAAGGGTCCCCGGCACGAATATGCTGGGGACCCTCGGTCGATCTGCTAGACTTCGCCATAGGCCCCTCGTTAACCTTTATGGAAATGGTTAACAAGGGTCTCCGGTCTGTTAAGGATAACGGATATGGTTAACGCGGTGGCTACGAGCCATAACCCGCGCCCGACGCCTTCTTGGTGCCTCGGCGACCCTTCTTCTTCGCCCAATCGAGATACTGGCTGGTGCTGTCCACTTGGTCATCGTGCTTGCCCTGTGGGAAGGCGACAAGCTCCTTCTCGTAGTCGGCCAGCCATAGCGCCCGGTTGGGCAAGAAGACCTGCCCGGCCTCGAACATCGGCGTCACCTTGTCGAAGCGGAACTCCTTCGAGTTGTTCCCGACCTCGATCGGGATCAGCGGCGCGGGCGATCCGCCGGTCTGCTTCAATTGCACATAGGCAAGACCATTGCCTTTGCTCTCGACAAGGAGGGCATCGACGCTGCCGGTGATTTTCGCCCAGCGCTTACAGGTCTTGTCGATCTCGGTGCAAAGCTCCGTGAACTCGATCTGCTTGCGGATGACATCGGCCAGATAGTGGTTCTTGTGGAGGTCCTCGATCCAGACCGTGATGACGGTGTAGTCCGATCGCTCCTTCTGGGTGTTGGCCGCGTCCACCGAGACCACGGTCCGCTTGATCTGGTTGGGCTGGTTGGTCTCGGCATTGGCCTTTTGCGGCAAGGCGTCGTAGCGGCGGAACCACTCGGCCGACACAGCGCCACCGGCGGCGTCCATCGGTGTTCCCTGATACAGGGAGTTCCACGACGGCGCGGTCATGTCCACTCTTAGGTTGGCCAATGCTTCGAGGTCATAAACTTCTGGCCACAATGCTTCGCCCGGCGCGCGTCCTAGAACGTCGTCTTCCTCGGCGATGGCTGGCAAGTTGACGATCTCGAAGCGGTAAGTGCGGCGGTTGCCGTCAACTTCCTTAAAAGCCTCGACAATCTGGTCCTGATCTTCCTCAATACTCTTGAGACGCGCCGCTTCATCCGCCTCTTGGCGCTCCTGCGCCTCAATACGGCGTTCTTCTTCGGCACGGCTTTCCTCGTCTTCGCGATCGTTGATGCGTCCGCAGATGTCGTCCGAATGCCAGCGGGTCATGACAATGCCCAGCGGCGACCCCGGCAGCAGTCGAGTGGAAAAGTCGTCCGAATACCATTTGAAAGTGGCTTCGCGGATCGTCGTGGATTCAGCGTCCTTGCGGCTCTTGTAGGGATCGTCCACGCCGCCGTAATTGCCACGGAAACCGGAGATGCCCTGCCCTACACCCTTGGCGACATATTTGCCCTTGCCGTTCGACAGGCCCCAATAGTCCTTGGCGCGCATGTCGTTGCGGAGACGGATGTCAGGGAAGACGCGGCGATAATCGTCGCTGTCGATGATCTGCTTGACGCGGGCACCAAGCTCGTTGGCAACGAAGTCCTGACTATGCCCCGCCTGCAGATAGCGGTCCTTGGGGTGTCCACCGAAATACCACGCCGGAAAGTGGTGCGAACTATGGGTGGATTTGCAGTGGCCCGGCGGCATGGACAGCATGAAGCGCATGGTCTGCCGGGAAGCCGACGCCATGAGCAGGTCACCGATCAGAAGCTGGTGTGGCGAGCACACATAGCCTTCCTCGCGGTTCATATATTCGTAGAAGTCGATGTAGTTGGTGCGAGCAAGCTCGGCCCACGCATCTTCCAGTTCCATGGTCGCCGCCTCTTCAAGGGCGTCGAGCGCATTCATCTGGGTCTCGAAGTCGTGGGAGCCGCTGATGGCTACCAGTTGATCATACGTTCGGGGCGAGAGGGTTCCGCCGTGGTGGAGCACCGTCTCCACCGCTGTCCTGATCTCCGCCAAGAGCTTGGTTGATGAGTGCAACCGACACTTGCGTTCCCGCAGGCTTTCCATTTGATTTTCCGGTGGTGCTGTCGGAGAACATGCCGAAGCTGTCTCCAAGGAGTTTGAGCGCCTCGGTCGCGGCTTTGTATTCGCCCGCGATCTGGGCAAGGCGGGCATTTTCCCGCAGGAGGTTCCGCACGTCGTCGGCGGTCACGGTGGTGATGACGGCTTTACCGGTGTCAGGATCGTCCGGGTCGATCCCAGCCTCGACGAGGCGGACGCGCAATGCGAGTTCGCGCTCTTCGGCTTCCTGTCGCAGCGCGGCGACGCGCCGCTGGATTTCGGGACGGTTCGCCAAGGTCGAGGCGTTGGAAGTGGACGGCTGGTAGCCTGCCAATTCATAGGCCTGTGATTGGGTCTCCCCTCCGGCCAGATAGCGCGCGAACAGTTCGTGCTTCTTGCTGGGAAGCTGCTGACTGACGGTCGGCACGATCTTGCGCGTGTCGTGGACGACGGCTTCGCCCTTATTTGGCATGGGCTGTCTTCTTCGGCTTGGGGACTTCCCCGTTGATCAGTCCGAGTTGGAAAGGCTGCGTCGGTTTGAGGCCGAGCTTGATGCCGCCGTAGAGCGCGATGACGGCCGCTTCGGCGCGGCCATGGTCGAGGGCGCGTGCCCAACCTGCGGTGCAGTGGGGGAAGAGTTGGGAGGCGCGGGCCTTGGAGGCTTCCTTGTGCGCCGGGACTTGCATGTCCATTTTCCACTTGGCCGGGGAGACAGAGCCAAGCTCGATGTCTGCGCCTGCGAAGATACCGATCGCGATGCCGGTGACCTTGCCAAAGGAAAACGCCCCGACGTGACCGTCATTGGGCGTTGAGTGGACATTTTCGATCTGTCCGAAATCGAGGGGGAAGTGTTTGACCGCTTCGGCGAAGGCGATCGGATCGCAGCGCTTGCGGACAGTGGCTCCCGTCTTCACAGAGACAGTCGGGGTGTCCCAGATGTGAAGACGGAAATCCTGAAAGTCTAGGACTGCGAGAGCCCCTGTGAGACCGGGGTCGATACCTGCGATGTAGCGCACTTGTCACCATGAATGAGACGGAGGATGGGCTCACTCGGTGACGCGATCGACGGGACGTTCATGGTGGAGAAGTCGGCGTCGATTTGTCGGTAGGTGTCGAGATACATGCGGATCGCATCGTAGCGCTCGACAATGGGGATCACACGACCGTCGTTAAGGACAATCTCAGTGTGCGGAACCATATCCAAGTGATAGTATGACTCTACACTCTTTTGGTTAACTTTGTCAAGGACGATCTTGCGGACCAGCGCGATGTCGTCCATGTTGACCGATGATGGAAGGTCGATGACGCCTTCGTCACCCTTGTAGATGAGGGTGATGGGGATACTGAACATGGAGGGTGATTACCAAACGTGGGAGGAGAGGAACTCGAAGCCTTGCCATTCGAACGGCGGCACGATGACATGACCGTTACAGTGGATGCAGGCCCACTGCTCCCGGCAGATGTGGAAATACTCCAGTGTGAAGATGAGGTCGATGAACTCCACCGGCTCGTTAGGGTCAGTATGCCCCCATCCGATCGGTGGTGGGGCGAGGTAGGTCATACGGAGTTGGGGTTGATGGAGGTCGCCAAACCTGTGCAATCCACGGGCTTCGCGGAAGAGATGCTTGATCTCGGCCTTGGTCAGGTTAGTTCGTTGCGACATTGATGCTGCTGCCTAATAGCTCGTGGTAGCTGACCCATCGGAAGGGACGCACGACAACGTGCCCTGAGCAGGTGACGGCGGCGTAGGTCACCCCACCGAACATCTGGTCCTCCAACATGTATGTCAGCGAATATCCGTCCGGCCCGCCGATGGTGGAAGGTGCCTCGTCCGGATCGCGCGCCGCCCAGAGGCTACCGCGTTGAGGGAGATAGTCGATCGTGATGGCCCGGCACTGCTTTTCACCAAACAGCTTGAGCAACTCGACTTCGGCGGCGACCCTTACGACCTCTTCGATCGCGATCATGGTTCAGACCCTGTAGGCGGGGAACAAGGCTCCCAGCAGTTCGAAGGTTTCGTCGTCCTGATTGGCAGCGGCGATCTCGGCCAGTTCGTTGCTGGGGATGTAATAGTCGCCGCCGGGCGAGCGCACGACAACGATGGTGGCGTTGCCTTCGGGAGCGGGCGTCTCTTCGGTCACCTCATCATAGACGACATAGGGCGATCGTTCGATGGAAGTGATGCGGCGGTCGGTGATCTCGATCTGCTCGAAATAGGCCGCGTCCGCGATAGTGATCGGGCGGTTGAGGTTCACACCGATGAGGCTGGGGATGTAGGAGGGGTCGAGCTTGCTGGCCTTGCCCTTGAAGATGTAACCGTGAGCGTCCATTGCGAATCCTTGTCTGTGTGTCTCTCTTGACACCCCAAGGGTTAGCTAGACTGTCACTGTGTGGCAAGTAAGAATGGCACTTGGCAGCGTCTTTTTGCTAACTAGCTGATTTTACACGGTTTTGATAAAATGGGCTAAAACATCCTGAAAAGGGTCGCGAGCCGAAACGCCCCGTGGATGCTGGGCTCCGATGGTCTCAGTTCCCTGTGTATGTATATTATATACTTTTATTAAAAGAAAAGGAGAAACCAGAGAACAGCAGCCGCCGGTGTGACAGCCCAGCACACCCATTCGCCCAGCACCTGCGGATTTTTAGAATAGTTGGCCAAAAAGTAGTCTGGCGAAAAAAACGACGGTTTTCCGCCAAAAACTTATCGATCCGTTGTTTTTAAGCTGTCTGGAGAGGGTAAAAAGCTGCCCGCATCACGCCCAAATCGCCCCTCATCACTCCCAACTCCTCCTCAACTCCTCCCCATCACCCTCTCCCAACCATCATCACACCCACCTCCATCACGCCCAACCTCTCATCACGCCAACCTGTTCTCTTTCCATCACTTTCACATGGGCAACCAGTCATCACGCCCAACCGTTCTACCGAATAAAATGGCAAAATGTCTCCCAGACGACCGAACCCCTTGGAAAACAGCCAAAATATTTAGGTGACAGTTTTACCAACTTTTGCGCTTGCCTCTGACAGTGATGATCGATAGACAGTCTCCATCGACACCAACCGACTCACTGACAGGACCACATGACGAACCCCGCCCGACGCAAACGACAAGTGATGAGTGATGGATCACCTGCGCCAGTCGTCCCTCGCGGCGGTTGGAGTGATGGTATCCACTTCGTCCGGGTCGCCACCGATCGCCACCCGATGCCCTATATCGTGCGGAACCATAAGCACGCGCCCTCCTTCTACCGCCGCCGCACCACCTTGGATGAAGCCATCGCCACCGGCCAAGAGCAGACGGAGCGCGCTATAGCTACCGCCCCTGCCTTGGCGCACAAGCTCGCGGGGCCGCCGGTGGAAGTATGCGAGGCCCCGAAGATCGAGTTGGAGCCCTTCTCGACCACCCACTTCACCTGCATCTGTGCCAATTCGATCGCACAGGTCTGGCAATGCACGTCGCTGGCTGGATCAAAGCGTCCGGTCGGCCGCCGCCGGGCTGATGGTCGCGCCCCCAAGCAGACGCCTGTTCGTCATGCGGTGGGTGAGTGCGCTGTCCTGATGCTCGACAAGCCGGTGCGGGAAGAAGACGGCCGGGTCCGCGTCTTCCGCTTCTGGCAGGAGGCTGACGAATATGCCTTGCACCTGTGGTCCACCGGTAACGAGGACGACAAGTTCCGCTTGGGGCCGATCGTCTTTGCAAACGAGAAGGTGCAGGTTCTTTTCGATCCTGAGAACCAGCCCCGCGAGACGCCCTTCATCCTGTGGCTCCCCGCATTCAACCGCCCGGTCTGGGCGCAGCGGACCAAGCCCCTCCTCTCCTCGCGCCCGGCCTTGATGTCGGATGAGGATTGGGAGCGGACGAAGAAGCTCGATCGCGTCCCCACTTTCGAAGAACGGCCGGAACGCTTCGGTCACATCATCTCCGCCATCGCCGCCGCCGAGCGGTTGGTCGGCCGCAACTGGAGCCCGCCTGTATGATAGCCGACGACAAGATCAAGGTCATCAAGACCTATGGCCCGCACGACGCGCTGCGCCGCATATTGAACTGCGGTGCATCCGGCTGGAAGCACGCTCATCAGGAGCGCCGCATCCTTGGCACCATCAAGATGCTGGCCGCGCTGTCGGACAGTCTGGGTTGGACGATCACCATCCAGCAGGCCGAATATACCGCCGTGCCCTTTGCCAAGGTGACCTTCAAGGACAAGGAGGATTGCGCCTTCACGACCTGCTGGTTGCCGGTGAGAGAGGCGATAAAGCCCATGCTCTACATGCTCTTCTATTCGGGCGGCCGGGTCATTGATCTGGAATATGTGGAGGAACTGGCCAAGCGCGCGGCCGACGCCATCTTCTCGAAGGGGCTAGACGCACCAGCCGCGATCTTCGCCGCTGAAACCAGCGCCGCCCGCGACCAAGCCTATTTCGCCCAAGGCGTCACCGAGTTCATGCGCCACCGGCGGATGACGTTCGCCGCGCCGCAGGAGCCGACGATGAACTACCTTCTACAGTCCGCTGTCTACGAGCGATTGGGAGACGCCGCATGAACATCTTCCGCCGCTCGCCGCCCGCTGCTCCCGCCCCTGAACTGGCTGGCGCTCCACCACCACCACCGGCCGCGCCGCGCGAAACAGCCAAGACGCCGCACGATCTGTTCGACGAGAAGCTGTCGGCTGTGTCTGCTGTGCTCAAGGAACATCGCGACGACATCATCTTCCATCACGCCCAAGAAGAAGCCCGCCATCGTGACGGCTTCTCCATTCAGCCGGTGCGTTTCGGAGACTTCCTCACCCTGTTCGTTGCCCGCAAAGGCATTCACGAGAACAGTAAGGCGGTCATCGCCATCAACCTCGCAAAGGTCAATCGGATCACCTGCGAAGGCGGTAAACCGGCCGGGTATCTTGCTGATGAGTGGGTGGAAGGCGACCATGCGCTCGACTGTTGGCACGCTGACCCGGTGAAACGGGCAAAGGAGTGTCACTATCTTGGAGCCTATCATCCCATCGGCGACAGGTTCCGCTACCACCGAACCTACGGTGGTTCGCATGGGACGCTCCCCGGCGTGCCGCAGCCATCGGTTGATGACATCATCCACTTTCACGGCACCGATACGTCGATCTGCGTCCCGTTCGGTATGGTCGAGGAGGTGTTCGCCCTTCTGATCAAGGAGATCGGTGAAGGCTACGACCGCCCGGCGGTCGTCGATGTGAGGGCCATCGCATGACCGACCACATCATCATCCCGGCACTCAATCCGCCCTACGCAGAAGAGCATCCTGTTCTCGCGCCAATCATCGCAAAGCGCGCCCACGTTGCTGCAAACTTCACCCCGGAGTTCTCCGGCCAGCGCGGGCAGGATTTCGATCGCGGTCTCTTGTGCGCCTTCGAGGCGGTGAACGGGGCGCTCCAGAAGCTGACCATGGAGAACCCAATCAAGGCCGAAAGCCTTGCCGACGTGGAAACACGGGTCTTGCAAGACTGGCGCTGGGGGAACCTGACGCGGTTGGGGGTTGCTAATCACCTGCGAAGAGGCGGCTTCAAACAGGAAGTTGCGATCAGGAAGGCGAACACTCTCCCTCAAGCTCATGCCGTCACCGCCATCCGCATCACTCGCATGTATGAATCCTGCGAGCGGACAACCTATTATGTCGATCTGGTGTCATCGGAAGGCTTCACCAACACGGTCGCGGCGCACGTCACCGGGAGCGTCTACAACAACCATGTCGGCCTGTCCGTGGAAGAAGCGCGCGATCGTGCCCTCATTGATGCTGACACATGGGCCGACTTCTTCGGCGTTAAGCCTGAACCTTATCTCGAAGAAGGCGTCACCTACGAACCATCCATGCTGATGCGCCGCTACGAGACACGCCGTGTCCTTGCCGCCCGTCGCGCTGCCGAGGAGAGCAATTCATGAGCGTCATCGACGAACAATCCGCCCGGCGGGCGGAAGCACGCGCCGCACAACTGGCGGAGTCCTTGCCCTACATACCGGGACCCTTCGTGCCCGGATCATTCTCGGTCGGCCAGCGCGACACGCACCACTTCGACATCTTTGCCGAGCGCCGCCCCGGCTATGTCCAGTGGTTCTATAGCGAGAACCCGGACACCGTTGCCTATCCGATGCGTGACGGCGGTAAGGAGCGAGCGTTCGCCATTCGCGGCGAGCCGGGTGAAATCTATCTCCGCGACGAGCGGTGGGATTACACACGCCCGTTCCCGCGCCCCTCGCTGGAGTTCCCGTCCGTTGAATGCGCCATGCTTTGGGTCGTGACGGCGCTGATGACGGGTGCCGCATGACCGATACCCTCATCACTATCAGCATCGGCATGGGAGCCATCTTCGCTTTCTGCCTCATCGCCAAGCTGGGCGAGGAAGTATGGCCGATCATCGGCGAAGCGATCAAATGGATCGCGGCACTCGTCTTCGGCGCGGCTGTCCTTGTGCTCATCGTGTTCGTGATCGCCCTGCCCTGCTATTATATCGGCACTTGGGTGAGGATGGCGTTCGCATGACCGATCCGATCGACCTCCCGCCCCTCACCCAATCGATCATCAACGAGTTTCACGGCTACAGTCACTTCTCGGTGACGCACGTCATGCTCAAGTTGAAGCTGCCCTATAACCCGACCTACGGCCTCGCGGTGCGGGAAGCGCTGACGGCGCGTCCCGACCTGTTCGAGAATCTTTCCAATTTCACGTCTGCCTTCCGAGTGACACCGGCGGGGAAGCGCCGCGCCGCCGGTTTCATCCCGCCGAGCGATCCAGTGGCGGACACCGTTCGCAACTTCATGGGCGTTTTCGACACGCCGGTCGAGCGGCAGCGCCGCAAGGACGATCCTTTCTATGAGGAGATGATCGCCACCGGCCGCCGGGCGCTCGCCATTCTGGACGGCGCGCCATGAAGCCGCAGAGACTCACGTTCGAGCAGGCGCTGTCCATTTGGGAAACCAAATTGGAACAATTACTCGCCGAAAAGAACCCCAACACCGCTGCGATAAGCACCTGCCGGAGCCAGATCGCGTGGATCAGTAAGAAGATCGAGGAGGAAAAGAATGGACAGTGAAATCATGGCCGCGCCGGTCTACGCCGACAGCCGCGAGATCACCGCGAAGGACATCCTCTACACCGCGTGGAGCCGAGGCCGTGACGGTAAGTTCTGGATGGAAGACACCGAACCCCTCGCGGCGGCGCTGAACAAGCTGATCCAGCAATCGATCAGCTATGGCGTGCAGAAGTCCGTGAAGGGCTTCGCTGCCTCCGGCGTCATGCCGGTGAATAGCCTTCCGACCAACCAAGGGGCGCGTGCTGATCTCTGGATCGCACGCCTCTATGGAAGACCTTTCCGGGTCACCGATTGCGTGTTGACCCACACCCAATTCCAGAACGGCGCGCCGATCGATCAGCTAACGTGGGTCAGCGGAATGGGGAGCAGCTTCGAGCGTCATGATCCATCCCGGATCGTCGGCTGGTCCATCATCCCTGAATGGAAAGAACCGGCATGAGCGAATGGGCCGACTGGTGCGACATGCGTGAGAACGCAGCCGTCGAGAGCACCCGCCGCAGCGCGGCCAGCCAACAGGCACGCCGGGAACTTGAAGCCGAGGGCACCTACAGCCTGAACAACCTCATCACTCGCACGAACCAAATTCTCGATCGGACACCCGCCGCATGACCAAGCCCACCACCCATCACGAAGCACTCATCCAGATTGCCAATCTGGGAACCTGCGCCAACGGCAAGACGCCCGCTTACAAGCTGTTCCAGCAGGCGCTCGACATCGCCGTCGCGGCGCTGGACATCCCGGTCTATCACAACCCCAAACCGGTTGCGGCACACCTCCAGCCGATCTTCGATGAAAATAATCGCGTCGGCTTGCTGCTTATCCAGCGCGGCGACAATTTGGGATGGGCCTTCCCGTCCGGCTGGATCGAGAACACCGACGATTCAGCGGAGACGGCGGCGCGCCGCGAGTCTGACGAAGAGACCGGCATCGTCACCCACAACGGCGAACTCTTCTACTCGGAGATCACACCCGGCGGCATCATCATGCTCTTCTCGCGCTGCCCGGTCGCGCTGTCGATCGACGAACTGATCTTCTTCAAGCCGAACCGCGAGGCGCTCGCCGTCCGCGTCGCCTATGAGCCGGAGGAGCTTGTTTTCTCCTCGCACACTGAGGCGATGAAGCGTTGGTTCAAACATAAGCCGCCGGTCGTAGATGAAGACGAACTGACCCGATTGGCCGGTGCTACCTATCAAGCGGCGATGCGGGACTAACATGCAGCTTCACCACAAAACACCCTGCAACGAATGTCCTTGGCGCAAAGCCTCTCCGGCAGGCTGGCTGGGAGGTGTCACGCCTGAGTTCTATGCTGACGCTGTGCAGATGAACGAAGCGCCCGCCTGCCACCTCCGCGACTCTGGTCCAGACGATGACGACACCGCCTTCTGCGTCGGCGCGCTCGGCACCATGGCCAACCAGTGCATCTTACCGGACCGGTCGCCCGGCGCGCCGGAAGCTCGCAGGGAGATCGGCCGCCGGGATGATTGCTTCGGTCACGTCGCCCTCTTCTATAAGCACCATGCGGGGCAGGATTATGTCCACCCGTTCGCCCGTCGCGGCGGAGGTATCGCATGACACTGGAAGAGCGCGTCCGCGAACAGATCGGCGCGGAGGGTCCACAACTCCCGGTCGCCGACTATCATGAGCGTATCGAACGCGAACTGGAAGGCATGTCAAATGCTGAACTCCTGCGCCGCATCAGTGACGAGATTTCCGAGAGCATTATCGCTCCATGGAGGAACAGGTGAACACCCCGAACCAAGCCGAATGGCGTCTCGCCAAGGTCATCATGGGTAAATCGCCGGACTGGCGTGCCATCAATGGACACGAGCGGCAGGAGCTTCGCAGGATCGCCCGGCTCATCGCCGACAACCGGACGCCGATCGACCGCGATCGTCTGGCTGACGCCCTCTATGACAGCCTGAACAGCGTCTATGACTGCACCCGCGTCTGGGAAGCGTGGAGCTACGGCACAATGACGGCCAACGACTTTCATCCCACGCAAGAGCGCGCTGGCGAGATCGCCGACGAGATCATCGGAGCACTAACAGCATGACCGACACGATCGACCGGATCGCGGCTCTTCTCGAAGCTGGTCGATGTGCCGTTCATCCGCACGCCGGGCCGGAATGTGAAATCAACCTCACCTATCCAGACGGTAAGCCCGGCGACATCTGGGTCAAGCGCTGGAAAGACTGGCGCGGCGTCACGATCTCCCACACCGGCAACCACAACCTCGCGCTCAGCGACGAGGACGCGGCCAAGCTCAACCCCATCATCGACCGCTTGCTCTATGAAGAACGCGACAAGCGTCACTTCTTCCTGCGGAACGAACTCGACCGACTGGAACGAACAGCATGACCAACCTCTCCACCCGCTGCGACGAAATCCTGTCATGGCGCAAGACCGGCATCTATGAAGGTGACGCCCTGCAGGACCTCGGCGACCGCCTTGAAGCCGAAGGCGCTCCGATCGTCCATTCGCCAATCCGGACCGCCGAAGAGGTGACGATCAAGGAAGCGCTCGAACTGGTCGCCGATCTGGCCGACCGGCGGCCGGACCTTGGAGCAACCTCCCCGGAACCAAGCCTGTTCGACATCGTGTTCCAATATTATCAGCCGAATTTCGGCACCAAGGAAGTGTCCACCATGACGGACGCCTACTTCGCCGCCCTGATGGACGGCCCTGTATAGTTTAAGCGATTTCGCTTGCCTTGTTGTGACAGTTTGAATAGACATGCTGACAGAATCAGGAACAGGAGCCCTATGACCGTGTATGACCCCACAATGACGACCGACGACATCTTCGAGGCCGTTACGCGGTGGTTATTCGACGTTCCGTTCGAGTGGGCATACAACCTCCCGCTCTGGGGCCGCCTGCTCCTGCTGATGGTGTTCCCATTGGCGATGATCACTCTTGGCCTGTGGTCGTTCATTGTCGGCTTTGGCGGCATCGTCTTGATCTCGCTCGTATCCTTGCGCCGCATCGTCGGCAACCTCGTGAAAGGTCACCGCGCCCTATGAGCGACCTCATCACCCCGCCCACCTTCAAGCGCCGGGCACTAGGCATGAGCAGCGATGAAGTCGGTTGGTTTGCCGAGCAGAACATCACGCCCGAAGGGGACGCGCCCCTTGCGTCTTACTCGGACCTCGAAAGCTGGACCGCCTACGTCGCGTGGAAGCTGGGCGACGAAGCGGGCCTGACGGCGAACCCTGACTTCATCCTCCATTGCATGACATGTCGCCGCGATGGAAAGGAGAGCTACCGCGCCGCCTATGAATGGCTGCAGGCCAGCCGCCCGCCGGTCCCTGCTCTCCCAGAGAACGCCGCGCCCAGCGACAAGTTGATCGCGCTGAGCGAGGCCTATCATAAGTATATGACGCCAAACGAACTGCGAGAATGGGGAGCCACCACGGCCGCCACGATCAAGGAAGCGGCGGAATACCCCGTCCTATGAGCGCCAGTCGCCTCCAATATCCGGAGAGCCGCGCCACCGACAATCTCGTGAAAGGTCACCCGTGAAAACACTAAGCGAAGGCGATCGGATTGATCGCACGCTCATCGCCTATCTGCTTGGCATAGCGCTGCTCTGTGGCGTTCTTGGCGGCGCTTTGACCGGTCACGTCTTGCGGACCGAGACGCGCGTCGAGCATGTCCAGAAGGTGACGGAGGTCACCCGTGTCGCAAAGAAGGTCCAGCGGATCGAGACGGTCGAATACAAGACCGTGAAGGAAATCGCGGCCGCGCCGCTCGCCGACCCAATGGATGCTTGTCACGGCGCGCCGGTGCGGATCATTGAAATAACGTCTGACACCGTTGGAGAAGGTGCCAATAAATCGACGCGGACGTGGATCACCGCCCAACCGGTCGGCGACGCCTATACAGTCGTCTGTCGCAACGAAGGCTACCTTCTTGACCTGTGGAGGAAGGGAATGGTCGTTCGCCTTCTCAATGGCAAGGCGGACGGAGAAGACTGATGTCCGAGAAAGAGATCGCTGCCATGCGCGCCGCCGGGATCGCCTACCGGGAAGCTATCACCACAATGCACGGCGACCCAAGCCCAGCCAACCGGGACCGCGTGCAGGCGCTGGGAATGGCCTTCCATCACTACGTCCGCCTCCACGGCCTGCGGCTGCTTGAACAGATGAGCGACGACGCCAGCCGCCTCCAATATCTGGAGAGCTACCACCACATCACGCAGCACCTCATCGGTATCGCAAAGCTCAACATGACGCCTGAACAGCTTGAGCAGATCGCCAAATACGATCGCGAGCTTCGTGTCCTGTGGTGCAACCGGCTCATCGACACCGCGCCGAACATCACCGACGACGATCTCACCGGCATGTTCAACATCCCAGCCGATGTCGTGTGGGAATGCCGCTTCCCCGCCGGGACCAAGGTCCGCGTCACAGCGTCGTCGCAGTTGTTCTTGGGGGATGAGGGTATCGTCAAAGGCATCCACCCGAAATCCGGCAATGTCATGGTGATCCTCCCCGACCCGGATCAGACCCCGCCGGGCGAGGTCACCATCAACTTTGAACCGCATCAACTGGAAATCGTATGAAGACGCCCGCCATGATCGAGAACGACACCAACGCCACGGTGATCAACCGGGGACACCGGCACTATGGCAAGGTGATCATCATCACCGGCCATATTGATGCCGACCTCTACGCCTGTGAGGTCGTCACCGGTGACACCACCACCGAGGTCAGCATGGTCACCGAGAGCGACATCGAGATCGGAGACGCTCTCCCAGACGGCCTGTGGGAACGTGACGGCATTTTCTATTACGAGTGTGGTTCATGCGGCTACACGACCGAATGGCATGGCGAACCTGAGGACTTCGTGTTCGGCGATCCCCACAATGTCTGCGGCGGCTCGCCGCGCTGCTGTCCATAGGAGACATCATGACCGAGAAGATTCCCTACCTATCCCTGTCCGATGCCCACTTCGAGAGCCTGCCGGAAGGCACGCGGATCACCGCCGAGGCCATTCCCGGCAGCGGGACATGGTGGATCGCAACCGGCGACAAAGACCCGATCGATGTCGATAACGGAAACCGCCGGTTCCTCGCCATCGACCCGGCGTGGGGAGCCGATGTCCAGTCATGGGTGGAAGGCATCGAACTCGAAGATGGGAAGCTCCAATTCACCAACTGCGGCACCGGTGAGCGGAAGACCTTGAGCTACTATCATCGGCTCATGGAAGAGCGGCTGGCCAAGTCCGAACCGCACCAACCGATGTTCATCAGCGCACCGACCGGAAAGGCCGCCAAGACGATCCATTCCATGCTCTACGGTAAGGAGGGCGGCGTCACCGGCCGGACCGGGCACGTCATCATCGACGAATGTGACCCACCCCTCTCCCCAAACAGCCTTGCCTATTGGAGCGACAGGCTCTGGCCCACCGACTATGCGGACATCGAACTCCGTTTGCTCGCACTGACGACGACCGTCGATACGTGGCGCGACCTCTATATGTGCGATTGGTCGGATCACAAGCCGGAGCCCACCGAGAAGGAGAAGAAGGCCGCTCATCGCGAGACCTACCTCCGACACAACAAGATCAAGGGGAAACATCGCGACCCGCACGCGCGCCGCGCTCGCCCCTACTGACATTTCGCTTGCCTTATAGTGACAGTTTGAATAAGCACTATGGCTGAATAACTAACACATGTCGGCGAGGAAGCTGATGGAAACCATTGTCGCAGCAGCGATCCGCGTCCGGGTGTCCGACGAGTTCCGCAAGATTGAATGGAAGGGGAAGCCCTTCTTCCCGGAGTTCCTTACCATCTCAGCACCGCCGCCCATGCGGCATGGCCAGATGATGCACCCGTTCGCCGAGATTTCCGGTCACCGCACGGCTCCTGACGATCAAGGCTTTCTCACGAGCACCGGCCGCTTCGTCAGCCGGGAGCACGCTTTGAAGATCGCCGTCGCGGCCGGGCAACCTCTTATCGACCATCCCTCACGCTGCCCGCGCCGTCTCTATTCGGAAGACCTTTGGTAATGCTCTACGGTCACCTGCCCAAGGACTTGGGCCTCATCGACATCACGAACCACGAGATGATGTTCTGGCTCTATTGCCCGGTCAAGCTGCCGGGCAGTGGTCTCTATTACATCCCGGAAAACCTCAAATGGTCGGCCGAGATCATCATCGACGCGGCGCGGGACTTCACCAAGTCCTATCCGGATCGCGCGCTCAAGGATCACTACGTCTACGTCACGGCCAAGACCCTCTTCGTCTCCGGCGCATATATCGGCAACCGGCCGGGCTGGCATTCAGACGGCTTCGGCACGGACGACATCAACTATATCTGGTGCGACCGCGCGCCGACACAATTCCTCCATCTGGACCCGCCCCGCCCGCTCTCATCGGATTGCTGCGAGTCCATGCGAGAGATGGAGCGGCTCGCTTATTGGACCGAGTGCGTCGGTCCAATCGACTTCGAGCACACGACGTTTCCGGACAAGCATCTGCTGCGTCTTGACCAGTCCGTGATCCACCGTTCGCCGGTCGATTTCGCGCCGGGCATGAGGACCTTCGTCAAAGTCTCCATCTCGACCGACCGCTACGACCTGATCGGCAATTCCGTCAACCATCGGCTGGCCTTTGGACCGCTTGTCGCGGCGCGCCAGCCAGACCGCAACCACCCACAATCGAGGCTCTCCGCATGAACGACTTTGGCTATCCTGCTGCCCTCAAGCTCGCGCTTCGCATGTTCGAGCATAGCGCTCGCGCCTCTGGGCGATCGACTGCACTCATCGACGCCATCGAAGATGGCGACGTGATCATCGTGGATAAGAACTTCATGGGCCTGCATTATCAGGACATGGCGCGTCGCGCGGGGAAGAAGATCAAGACGATCGTCCACGATCCCAAGCAAGAGATGAACCGGATCGATGTTGGCCACCTGCGGCCGGGTAAAGCCCACTTCGACCATGAGTGGCTATTCCAGCATTGGACGTGGGTCATCCAAAAGGAACAAGATCGCATCGAAGCGACGGTCAAGTTCAACTCCCGCTCCGATGATGAACGCGCTTTTCGACGCACACAACCAGAGAGGCGAATGGTCGATTTGGAAACGACTATCAGCGGGCGGGAGTAGATATGGCTGACCGCACTCCGCGCCGCAAGCGCCTCAAGAGCGCTGCCGCCCGCATCCGGCTTGCTGCAAATGAAGCCAAGGAGCTTGATTCTGATTGGGTGTATCTCGCGATACCTCTGTCAGACGCGCATCTCGTGCTCAAAGCGATCCGGAGCAACCTGTGCCGCTGATCAATCCGTTTGAAGAGATGCTCCGGTGGGTGGAGGAAGCGGAGCGCAAACGCTTCCGTATCACGCATTGGGAGATGAACCAAACCACCCTCGCGGCTATCGCCGAGCATCCAATGACGCAGCACCTTGTGCCGGGTTTTGGAGTCGGGGGCGTGCAGAGGTTCTTGGGCATCCCTGTCAGGATCGTCCAGCCCGGCGGCCCGGACGGTATCCTGCGCCCTGCCTACGAAATGTGGGGCGAACGCATCATCGTGTTCGACATTGAAGGTGACCTCATTCACGGCGACTGCGATTTTCGCTTGTCACCAAGTGACAGTTTGACTACCACGGTGACAGCTTAACAACGAATCGGAGGGCGTATGTGCCACCAACACCGTTCTCGGATGTATCGCAAGAGAGGGCTTGTTCCTGTGACCATAATGACGATCGACGACACGAACGCCGTGATAGACCGGCTGCTGGCGGTGGCGCAACCACCCGCCACCCCGAACCTGCAGCGGACGTTCGGCGAAGAGCGCGGCACCTACTATGTCATTCGCACCGACATGAACGGACCGCAGATTGACAAGAAGCGCCACGAGCATCCGAGCCGCATCAAGGCGGAGAAGGAAGCGCAGCGTTTGGCCGTCGCGTATCCGGGCGTCGAGTTCGCGGTGGTCAAGAAGAAGACCGCCTACAAGGTCGAAGTCCCCGCCCCTTATTCGGTGAGCGATCACATCCGGGCCATGACAACCCACACGACCTCCGCATCGGATTTCATGCCAGAGGATCATGTCCGGATCGTTGACAGCCAAAGCCCGGCGAACGGGAAGACCGGTCGGATCAAAAGCGTTCGCGGCGATCGGTATCGCATCTTCCTCGACGGTCCGACTTGGATCAACGGCGGTATGTTCCATGACCTGCCCGCACGAGCGCTCGAACACGCCTATCAACCCCAGCAGGGCGACATCTGCCACTATAGCAACGAGCGGAGCAGCCTCCATAACTCCGTCGTCGTGGTGACGGGATGGGAAGGCGATCGACCGATTGTCATGGGTGTGAACAAGCTCAACAATGCCGTGTCCAAGAAAGCGCGGATCAGGAATCTGACGCTGATCGACGTGCAGAGCCGGGCTGGCGCTCAAGACCCTCTCGCTTGTCTGCATGAGACAGTTTAACCAACATTTTCAGGGAGATACGACACTATGGCTGGTTTGCTCACCGCCGATCACCCCTATTATGGGTCCGGAGAATTTTCCGAACACTATGATAGCTGGGAAGATTTCATTTTCGATTGGGCCGACGCGGACCCAGACTACAACCATCTGTATCGGTGGGACGTGATCCAGCCCGATCCTGATGATGCAGACGCGGTGCTGAACATCGATCTCTTCTTCGTTCAGCAGCGCCGGGGCTGCATCTCGCAGGTGGCGGTCAACATCACGCCCGACGACGAACCCGCCATCACGGCATATCTGCAGGAGCGCTACAAGCTCGTGCAGGCGCTGTGGGCTCCGATCGGCGGCTGACATGCGCCCACTGCTCCGCCGGTGGGTCGGTCACTGTAGCTACAGGGACCACAAACCCTTCTATCTGGGCACCGTGGTAGCGGAGTCCGAGATGGGCGCTGTCTTGGCGCTACAGGACCTGTGGACCAAGATCAGTCCGCATCCATGTCCCAGCGCCATAACTGCCGTGCCGGGATTTTTGATCCTGCAACCAGAGGAAGCCACCTGATGCCCGTCACCTATATGGGCAAGGCGAAAGTCCGCATCCCGTCGATCGCCACCGCCCGCGACATCGCCTGCATCGTCGTCGATATGACGACATGGGATGGCCCGCTGTCACCCGGACGCACCGGTCGAGATGTGACCGAACGTCTTGTCCTGCCCATCGGGCACAAGGGTGTCGCCATGGGCCGCGTGTCGGCCTGCTTCGATCCGGAGACCGGCGCGCCGCGAGGGAATATTTCGTCCGGCGTATCCGGCTTCCATGACGCGATCGGCAAGCGTCTTTCATGGGGAAAGGAACCCTGATGCTATACCGACTGCTGTTCTTCTACCGCCGCAATCGCATCGGCGAGCCGCAACGCCGCAACCGGACCACCACCCTTACGGCTCACCCACACAGCGCGATCGGCCAGAGAGCGCGCGACATACACCGCAACGGATGGCGTTTTGCCGGTATCGGTGATCATGGTCTCCTTATTTTCGAAGATGTCAGCCTGATCGGCCGCATCCGCTGCTTCATGCGCCGCGAGCAGATTTACTGATGTCCGGTCCCAGCCACCTCCGTCCCTTCCCCTCGCAGCGCGCCGCCCAGCTTCGCGCCGAAGGTAAGGGGACATGGGAAATCAACCGCATCATGGCGCGTGAGAACCTCGAATACGAGATCGCCGACATTGAAGACATCTCCGACGTTCGGCGCGTCCTTTCCAAACTCCTTGAACGGATCTTCATCGAATGAACGAACTTCTGACCATCTATCTGATCATCAGCACCTTCCTGCTGGGGTTCGCCGCCGGGTGCTGGAACTCGCATGGCGCTGTCAACATTGTCATCAAGGCATCCTTCATCGCCGCCGCGCTCGCCGGTGCGGCTTGCAACGCGAAACTGCTGCTGTGACCTATACCGTCGCCACCCTCCCCGTCCCGGCCGCTGTATATACGTGGATCGAGAAGAAGCTGCGGGAAGCCGGATACGATCACGCGATCCACGGCGAGATGATCGACATGACGCACATCGGGCTGGTGCCGATACCAGAACCGGTGTCGCCGCCGGTTGAAATGACGCAGCATGAGGAAGAGGTTCTCCGCATCCTCAACGGTGAGACGATCACCGGGTGGTCCAGTGGGGCAGCTATGAACGCTTGTTGCTCGTGGCTCCAAGCACACGGCTACGCGACTGGCTCCTACCAAATCACTCAAAAAGGGCGGGACTATCTCACTGCGAGAGGATTCTGACATGATGTGCTTTCGCGATCAGACCTTCTGTTCCGCACCTTGTTCGGTGCTGGATTGCAGCCGAAACTTCACGGAAGACCAGCGTCAGGCCGCTTACCGGTGGTGGGGAGGTCCCGGCGCGCCGGTCAGCATGTCACCACTCCACACGACCTGTCCTGACTATAAACCAGCGGAGCAGGTCGTTTGATATGACGCTGTGCCCCGTCTGCAAAGGTGCTGGAAACCTTGTGACCTTCGCACGCGGCCTTGAATATTGGCCGTGTCCGTGCTGTCACGGGGCGGGAGTCACCTTCATGCATCAGCCCGCAACATCCAGATCGCGGAAGATGTCACGGAAAAGTTGACGAACCGGAAGATTATTCCTATGAGAGATCATCAGGAACGAATCGGGAGACACACAGGATATGGGCATCGATCACAGCCTTCGCCACGACGGTCCGCTTTTCGTTCAGTATTGGGGCGAGGCCTTCGAGTATTTGAGCGAACATGGTTATGATCATTCGGGCTGGGCGAGTAAGAAGCTGGCCCGTAATCTGTTCTCTGGCAACGACCTGTCTGGCTGGGCCGAGGTAACCAAGGTCGATGGGAAGTTGAAGATCGAGAAGATCGAAGAGCCTGCTATCCCCGACAACTCACCGATTGTGTTCTTCTGATGGCCTACTGGACCGACGATCGTCGCCTCGACATGGAGCAGCGGCGACTAGACGCGGAGCAGGCCGACGCCGCCCGCCGCATCGAGGAGAAGAAGCTCCGTGACGCCGGTGAGCGCACGGATCAGGAAGAGCGTATGGCATGGGCCGAAACACAGGCATGGGAGGACTGACCCTTGAGTAGAACCGTGGAAGAACCGACCATCACGCCAAGAAAAGGTCCGGGCAACTCGGACGAATTGGAATATACCCATCCTGCCTACGCCCAGATCGAGGTCAGCCGCGTCTCTGGTGGGAACGTCACGCTTTACGACAGCGACTTCAAGCATAACCACTATATGGTCTTGCGCGTCCAGCCGAGCCGCATGATGCGCCATCTGAACAAGGATTGGCATCACTCCGGGCATAACCCGATGATCGAAGTGGCGATGTCAGAATCTCAATGGGCCACCTTGGTCTCCTCGCTCAACATGGGAGGCGGTGTGCCATGCACTCTCCAGCGCTTCGACGGTAAGATCATCCCCAGCATCCCTGCGCCGATCGCACGACATGATCAATATGCGGGCGAGATCAAGGAAGACCTCGCCGAGGCTGTCGCCGAGATGGACGCCCTCGACAAGTTGATCGAAGAGAGTGGCCTGTCCAAGACGAAAGCGGCGGCGCTGCGAGAGAAGGTCCGCTCCGCTCGCTCCACCCTGACCAGCAGCATACCATGGATCGTCGAGAGCGCCGACAAGCACATGGAAAAGACGGTCGAGCGTGGCAAGCAGGAGGTGCAGGGCTACATGCTCGGCATGATCCAACGCGCGGGGCTGGAGCAACTCACCGGCGGCGTCCTGCCTCTCCAGATCGAGGATAGCAGCGATGCCTAAGTTTGAGGTCTGCGTGATCGAGACCCGCGAGCACTTCTTCGAGATCGAAGCCGAGGACGCGGAAGACGCCGAGGCCTTCGCCACCGATCTCGACACGGGCACGTCTCTCCGCGACGCCTTTCGCGAGCAGCAGGTCGATTGGGTCCGCCCTCTGCCGGACATGGAGGACTGACCGTATGACGCGCCCGCGCCTCACCGACGCCGACTGGCAGACGATCCGTCAAGCCCTGAACCACGCGATCGAGGAGCGGGAGAGCTACGCCGACGCGGTGTTCAACGATCCCGTGCATCACAAGCGTGCCGTCAACGCCTGCAAGAAGTTCGAAGCCCTCCACGTCAAGATGTTCGGCGAACCGTCCGGCGTCGCGAAGCAGGCGGCGGCCGATGCTACCGCGTCCACAATCACTCTTTTCGAGCTTATGCGTCGCACCGAGTGACATTCTAAATTGACACCAGCACTGCGTGTGGTAGTCAGGATTCACACGAAACGAATCGGGAGACACCATGACCAACACCACGCTTTCCACCCGCCAGTCTTTCTTGGCCGCTCAGGCTTTGCGGGCGCTCGCTGCGTCCTTGCAGGCCGAAAACAATAAGTTGAAGTCGGTGTTCGGCGACCGGATGCCCAACAACATCAAGCAGGAGACGACCTCCCGCGATGAGGAAATCGAGGCCTATCTCGTCGCGGCTGCGACGCTCGACTTCAATGAAACCAAGGCAAGCTGAGGCATAATTGCGTCCAGCCGTGACAGTTTCACCAACATAGAGGAGATTGATAATGGCTGACAAGCCTGTCCGTCCGTCACTCAACACGCTTGCAGCCGCGTGCCGCATAGCCGCGATGAAAATTCCAGTCGGATCATTCTGGCGACACACATCCGGTGACGTTTACGAGGTCATTGGAATGTCCGTCCGGGAATCTACCGGCGAGGTTGAGGTGGTCTACCGCCCGGCTGAGAAGCTGGAGGAAGATCGCTACCACGGCCTGCGACGTGTCCACATGGGCGAACCTGATCTCTCCGGGCTCTCTTTTCACCGTCCGGTGGATGAGTGGCGTGAAACCGTGACGATCGAAACCGGCGGGACGCCGGTCCAGACCGAGCGCTTCACGGCTGTTCGCCGCATCGAAATTTACGCGGCCGTGGCCGCATAGGAGGTCCAATGACCCAAGACATCATCAACATGGTCCCCTACCTCTACGTCGAGTTTGCATCCGGGGACACCATACGGATCGAGAAGGCGAGCGAAGACGCCGTTCGTCTGGGCATGGTCGCTTACCTCGGAGATGTAACCGTCATCGACTGCGGCTTGCTCTATCTGGAGCCGGGGCAGAGTCTTTTCACCGACCTATCCACGCCGCACCTCTCCGACACGCCCCACCTATCCGGGGTGTATGTGGATGGGAAGCGTGTCGCCGGGGTGACCAGCTTCGATTTTGAATCGGGACTGCACGCTTCTGCCTCGCCGTTCTACACCTATAGCCAGATGGACATGGAGGCCTGTCAGCGTCTTCATGCCTATTTCGCGACCCCGCCTCGCTTGAGCATTCTCGACCGCATCCTCCATTACTTGGACGGCCTGTTGAGCCACCTGCAGACGCCGATCGCGTGGCCTCGGCTGCTGCGCCGCGTCACGACGTTCCTGTTCCCGCTCTACTTCCTGCTGCTCGGCTCCGCCGCACTGACCGCCGGGCTGATCACGAAGCTGACAGCCCTCCCCGACTGGTTCCGGATCACGTTCGTCTCGTGGAACCTGTGGTGGCATGGCGACGACAACTTCGCATGAAACGGATCGCCTGCGCCGCCGCCCTCCTCGTCTTCATCCTGATACCGAGTGTAGCCCTATGAACCACACCGACACCTCTGCCGCTGCCCTGACGGCGATCAAACCCACTGCTCCGATTGTTCGTGAAATGGTGCTCGCTGCCCTCCGCGAGGCGGGCGAAGACGGTCTGACGGCCGACGAGTGCGCCGTCTTCATCGACACCGATCGGCTCAATGTGCGTCCACGGACCACCGAATTGCGGAGCCAAGGTAAGATCGCCGACAGCGGCCTGCGACGCTTGAACGACAGCGGCAAGCGCGCGATCGTTTGGCGGATCAACTGAGCTACTTCGATGGGGACCACCCTCGATTTTACGGAACAAGCCACGCGCGAGGTCCGGCACTGGCCCGGCGTATCGATCGCACGGGTTGAGCGCGGCAAGAAGCACAACCGCCTCCACCTATCCTATCGGGACAAAACCCGATTTGTCGTCTTCCCTTCATCCTGCGGAGATTTTCGAGGTGTCAAAAATCACATCTCCGCCATTCGTCATACCCTCATCGGACTTGGTGCCACGAGATCAGTGGCGCGTGGCGGTGACCGGCGGCAGAGCGTGGAAGGATAAAGCGTTTGTCTGGCGCGGCATCAATCGGTTCGAAGAGCGGTGGGGCCAGATCAGCGCGCTTGCAGAGGGCGAAGCTGCTGGCGTTGACACATTCTGTCGCCTCTGGGCCGAACGCGCCGGTGTTCCGGTAATCCCTTACGAGGCCGATTGGGACCGTTGGGGAGACGCAGCGGGCAGTATCCGCAACGAGGAGATGTTGGAGGACTTCAAGCCTGACATCCTTCTGGTCTTCCCCGGCGGCACCGGCACCCAACACTGCACTCGGACGGCGCGCAAGATGGCGATCGAACGGGTCTTCTTCAATCTTCACGACGATCCGTTCTCGGACGCTACGGCATGGGGCTGAGGCATGACACATGATCCCTATGAAGAGATGGACCGCGCTCTCCGGGCGTTCCGCGCCGCCTTGCGGGAAGCCCTCAAGATTGATTTGATACTGGACTGGCTGACCGCTGCTATCGAACGACGGCCATGGCTGTATAGGCTGCTTTCGTAAGATCGAGCAGCCCCTGCAGGCTGAACCCGCCGCCGACCATCAGGATAATCTCATAGAGTTGCATGTTGAACGCTCCGTTGTTGAACCTTCTGGTAGAACGAATAGGCCTTCCGGATTGATCCATGTTAATGGCCGAACTGGTGGACCATGACGGTGACGTGTTGACGGACCGGAAGTTTATTCCTATCAAAGGTTCATCAGGAACGAATCGCAGGAGGCACTCATCTACATCATATTCGCCGGATCGACCTACCACCCGTTGGGCGGTCTCAAGGACCTCAAGGATGGTGTCGGTCGATTCAAGAACTATAACGACGCCATCCGCTGCGTTGCCGAAATGGACGGCATCGACTGGTGGCAGATCGTGCAGATCGAAGATGGCGAGTTGTTCATGATCGACGAAGGAGTGCGGAAATGACCATGACTATAGCTCACCTCCGCGCCACTTTTCGCCCCAAAGTTGAGGGAGGACCTGTCCTGATTCGCCCGAATACGGGTTTCATGGAGGTGACCGAGAAAGAGGTGCAGGACGCTATCGACGACATCGAGCGCATGTTTATCCGCAAGGCGCTGGGCGATGAGCCTACCACCCTTGAGATGTTGGCAGTTCGCCTTTTGACCGAAAGCTATTTCTGACATGATCGACGCCGCATCCTTCAACCGCGCCATGACCTTATGGTTCGAGCTTACCGGGCTGGACCCCAACGCCAAGAGCATGACGTTCGGCGATTGGGAGTGGCGGCGCGCGTCCGAGGAGATGAAGGAGTCCATGGAACTGGACCCTACCCTCCTGACCACCTATTTCCTCCTCGACGCCTTCTCTGGGCAGTATTTCAGGGAAGCCAAGATCACGATCGCCGAGTTCGATGCGGACGAGGACAAGGTTTTCGACTACATGGCGAAAGTGCGGGAGTTCAAGAAGCTCATCCGCGCACCGGAGATCATGCGTGCCGGTGACGAGTTCATCGAGCGCCTCCGTCTCGCCATGCTATCCTATGGCTTCGCAGCCGCCGACATCCATAAGGTGCTCGATCGCCGAGACCATGTGGCGTTCCTGCGTCGTGACGCCCTCCTGTCAGCAAAGCGCTTGCGGTCGGACCACTTCCTGCAGGGCGACGTGGACCACGAAGCGATCAAGCCCATCTACAACGAGAAGGTCTTTTCCTACTGGAACGTCAACTCGATGGTCGATCACTTGTGCGGAATGCCCTCCGGTATTTCCCTCAACCTCATCCGCGATCCGGACGAGCTTTTCAGCTACTTCACCATCGGCATCCGCAACGGCGCGAACGTTATCACCCTGACTGACGTTCCTGAATATGCACATCCTATGGGGCGCGATATGTCTCGCCGCCCGGACCGGGAGTTTGCGTCGCGCGCGGGGAAAAACTGGTTCCCATACCAGTTCCTCAAAATCGCCTACGACGAGGACGGTAACCCCTTCCACGACAAATATCGTGAGTCCAAGGAGAAGGGTCTCACCCCGCACCAGCCTCATCACATCGAGATCGCGGCGCTGAACAAGTTGGACCCCGCACAGGCAGTGTGGACGACGTTGATGATGGACCTCATCCTCGACCGCTACTGGAAAAATCCGATCCCCCGGAAGGAGCTTTCCTACACCGGCGAGATGATCCGGTTAGAAAACCAGAGCAAGACGCTGGTATCAGCCGCCCGCTCCAACCTCCCGGTCGTCGGCTATCAACCGCTGAACCTGCCACGCCTCACTGTCGCCGATGTGAAGACGGACGCACTCGACGATGACTCGATCGGAAAGAAGGGGGCCGGTCACAACCAGTGGATGGAGGACCGTTACTCCCACCTCGTGGGCGAGGCTGCGCTCAACTGCATTGCCGCACCCGACAACAAGGTCCGGTTCCTTTCCTCTAACAGCGTCAAGCCAGACACTTTTGGAAATGGGAAAAGCCTTACCGTGATCGACGAGGTGCAGTCGATGCAGGCTGGCGAGTTCAAAAATTTCCAGTTTTTCAACAACCGGGAGCGTGACGGCATCACGCTGTATTCGATCCGAGAAGTAGATAGCACCAGCTTTGGCACTGCTGCGAGGCTCGACGCCGATCGCAAGTTCATCGCCCGCTATAATTTCGCACGAGCGCTGCAAATGGAGGCCGACCGGGAATATCATGCCCGGAAGAAAGAGATCGAGAAGTGGTTCGAGGAGCGTGTCCGCGCGAACATTGAGAACATCTATCCTCTGATCGTCCCCGATGCACTTTATATGCGATCGGACGCGAACACCGTGCAGCAGATCGCGTCCGTCGAGAGCATGAAAAGCAAAGACCACCACTCTTTCGGTTGGGCAAGTTTCGCTCAGATTTCCCTCCACAAAGGTTGGAACCCGGCGCGATGCTTCATGAACGACACGGCCGCGTCATGGGAGTTCCTTTTCACGCCTCGGACGATCGAGCATTTGTGCCTCCTGACCGGCGTCCCTGTCGAAGAGCTTCCCGATATTCTACAGCATTGGGACCTGCAGCGCGATTATGTCGGCAATCACATCCTCGACCGCATTGATCCCCTTCATTGGGCTGCGACAAACCCGTGGAAGCAGATGCGGTTCAGCCTTCGCATCTACCTGTCCAAGCGTGCCCGCTCGCATATTCAGAAGAACTATACTGCTCCGGCGGGAGAGGTGCGGGACTTCCACAAGGGACCGGGGATCATCCTTGGATAGAACCCTCCTCGTCTGCCTCGACGCCATCGATCATTGCATCGCGATCCTCGTCCCGAAGCGCCGGGGCGAGGGTTACGTCAAGATGCCGGTCTACCACAATACCGGCCCCATCACCGCAATCGAGCATGAGATCGACTTCGACATCTACGGTCTCGACGGTGCGCTCGAAATCCAGACCGGATCGCTATATGGGAAGGACACAGACGCCATGCTGGCCAAGATCATGCCGCTGCTGTGCGCCCATTATGGAATGGACTATCGACTTGTCGATAGCTCCGAGTTCTGGGAGAAGCATCCAATTGCACGGGGATGATGATGACCGAAATATCCGAACATACCATAGGCTATGGTGCCGTGGTTCTCCCAGCCCTGAACGAGTTTCAGGGCTTTTATCTTGTCGATGATCCGATCCTCCACAAGGATGCGGTCAAGGCACAGATGATGGCGATGCTGGCTGGGCCGGATAATATCATCGGCGCGCTGCAGGCGACGGTGGTAGAAGGCATCGTCACGAGGAATTTCACGCTGACCGGGACGGCCGCTCTCGCCCTCCACGGCATCACCAAAATGAAGTTCTTCTGGATCAAAGCGACTAAAGAGCCCGGCGGCACCCGCACCGAGATGTTCCCGCTAAAGGCAACTACCTTGGAAGAGGCACAGCTTGAGGTAAATCACCTGCCTGAGGTGCTGGCGATAAAGAAACGCCTTCGCGTGGAGATGATGAAGCCGAAGTCGTATAAGAATTGACTAACCGGAATATTCTTCCTATGAGGAGTTCAACAGGAACGAATCGGGAGACAGGCTATGCGTAAAGTGACGGAAGATTTCATCGGCACCTGCCAAGCCTGCTTCGGCGAGTTCAAGGTCAATGAGGCATCGAAGCTCATTGTCCTCCACGGCTACCAGCGGCCGGGCATCGGTTTCATCCTCGGCAACTGTGAGGGTCACGACCACGCGCCGTTCGAGTATGACTTTCAACTGACCAAGACGATCATCGTCCGTCATCACCAAAACGCCGACAAGCAGCAAAAACGCAAGTCCGAGCTTTCGACGCTGGGATACGCTGGCCCTCTGACGCGCCGGTGGGACGAATATAACCCCGACACGCGGCGCAACGAAACCCGATCCGAAGAGGTGACGCCCGGTCACGCCCATTGGGATAGGACACTACAGTCTGCGATCCAAACCGCTATCGCCCGGCACAACCATCACATCCGCTTTGCCGAGTTTCTCCAGCAGAAAGTGGATGCATGGAAGCGCGGCCAGATCGTCGGCATCGACGTGCGCGCCACCGGCCGCGAACGCGCTCTCCGCAAAGCCTATGATCCCGTCGAGGCTGACGCCATGGAAGAGCGTGCCAAGATCAAGGCCGCCCGCGACGCCAAGCCGGGCAAGCTCAAGATCACCTTCTATACCACCCTCGACTGGCCTTCGAATGAAGCGAGCCACGAAGAGCGCCGGGCCTTCTTTGAGAAGGAGGACGCGGAGAAGAAAGCACGGATCGAGCGCCTCAAGGTGTGGGCCAAGGCAAATTATGAAGGCAAGGTCATGGTTCGCGAGAGCTACGACAGCGACCTGCCCCGATCTGTCCGCGACCGCAACGCTCACTATCACGTTGTCTGCGTCCACCTGCCATGGGAATATCGCGACGCCATCAAGGACAAATTGGCAGTCGCAGAGTCCTTCATCTCATCCAAGAAGGTGGATTACTTCGTGGAAGGGGAACCGTGAGATTCTTGATTGACGAACCGGAAAAATCTTCCTATTAGGAGATTACCGCAACGAATCAGGGAGACGCCGCATGAAACTTTCCTTTGTCAACAAAGCTATAGCGCACAAACACCCCGGCCTAGAACTGGTCAAGGGCGACAAGTATTTCTATTTCGCCGGTGCGGGCACCGAAGTCTGTAAGCAGACCATGGTCATGGTTCCGCGTCTCAATGATCTGACGCTCGAAAATTGGATCGCAGAAGCTGACGCGGTGGCGGCCGAAGTCCGTGCGTTCGACGAAGACCGGGCAGCGGCGGAGCCCAGCGGATGGGCACGCACCATCACGGCCGCTTCCGTGTCGTTTGCAGTCAGCGAACTGAGTGACATCCGCATCGCTCTGCAGGATCGACACTCCAAGCTGCTGACCGTCCAGAGCCAGTATCTTGACCGCACCGGTAAGGCCGACGACGACGTGAAGATTGAGATGGACCGCCTCGCCGCTCTCATCACCAAGGTGAGTAACGTATGATGGCGACCAACTGGCATCTGATCGCAGTCCCTCAGGAATATGTCGAGTGCGAGCGTTATGGGAACGCGGTGATCGCGACCCGCCTTGGTCTCTACAAGGGCTTCGGCGTCCATTACGAGACCAGCAGCCGCGAAACTCGCGCCGAAGTCCGTCGCTTGATCGATGACGCCATGGCGGAGAAGCTCTGACATGCAGGTCCAAAATTACACCACCGACATCATGGGACAGGTCAACCTCTATGGTCACCTTCCTCTCAAGCAGATTGGCGGCTCGATCGCACGGCGCAAGCTGGAGCGGATGATCCGCGACGCCAAGCGTCACTACCTCGACGGATATGACATCGACTGGACGCGCTATGGCGATCCCGAAGTCGTGTTCGACGACATGATCACCTGCGACATGACGTGGACTCACAAGGTCTCCGGCCGCAAGATCATGCTGACCCGCATCTTCTGGGATGAGCGCACCGGCGCTATCGTGCAGGCCGGGACCAACTATGGGGACCTGACGCTGTGAAAATTTTCCGCTGGTCGAGCAAAGCCCTCGCTCAATACGCCCAAGGAGACATCCTCGCGATCGGCCGCCATGCAGAAGAAGCGCGCGACGCCGCCCGCGCTCATTTCGAAAAGATCGCAACCAGCCATTATCTCCCTGAGATGATGGAGTGGATCGACCGGGGAGATTGGGCACCGGACGAGGACGATCTTGAACGGCGCGACATCAAGCTCAAGCTGCTTGAAGAAGACATCATGAGGGAGCCGGAGGTGTCCGACGCCTTCTTCATCAAAGGGAGTGAATGATATGCCGATGTCTCAAGCTGCAATGTCCGGGATGCGAGCCTTTGGACGCGGTTGGCGCTTCCAAGTTTCATTCAGCGGGCTCGCCGAGCAGATCGGCGATTGGGAGGAAGGCGTCACGCCGGTCAGCGAGATCGAGGACACGCGCCGGGTCATCATCGATCGGACCAAGGCCGTTCTCAAAAATACCAAAGCGACCGCTGACATGATCGACGACATCGAGCGCGCCCTCGACGATCTGGAGATGGTTGATCCGGAGGTTTGCGAAATCCGAGGAGCGCTGAACGAACTCTACGACCAGTTCGATTATTACCGCGTCTGCGTCGTCCGGTGAAGGTAAAACATCCCGGCACCACGAAGGCCGAGCGTCGCGTCCTTGACGAGATCGGTTGCGGCCAATCCCAGCCAAGGATGACGCCGGGCTTGCAGGACTCCATGCTCCGCAAGGGACTGATCGTGATCACCGGATACCAGACCTTGGGCAAGGATGCCTTCGGTGCCATCAAGGTGCCAAATTTCGAGATGCCCATCCCCATCCACATGCAATGGTGCAACGCCATGGCTGCACAACATCCAGAGGAGGAATAATGCAGAACATCCAGATGAAGCCGCTCCCGCAAGACATACTCGACAAGTTGCTCGAAAACGGCCGCGCGTCGGCCGCAAACGAAGGTGGGATCGATCACGTTCCGGTCGTCAAGCTGTTCACACCGGACGCCGGTGCGACGTGGTTACTGTCCGAGGTGGACCCTGACATGCCTGACTTCGCTTTCGGCTTGTGTGACCTTGGGCTGGGCTTCGCAGAGCTTGGGTCTGCCAGCCTTGAAGAGATCGCAACCGTGCGCGGAAAGCTCGGCCTCCCGGTCGAACGCGATCTGCATTTCCACACCGATCACACCGTGGGTGAATGGGCGACGCTTGCGACGAAACACGGCGGGAGCATCTCGACGGCTTTGATGCACGAGAAGCGCATGAAAAGCTGATGACCCGCGTCACCATCACTCCCAAAGAGGTCGAGGCCATCATGTGGGGCCTCGCCCAGATCGGCGACGTGCCGGACCGTGAAACTGACGGTCCGGCCGATCCGCTTTTCATCCTCCTCCAACGCGGCCATCAACGCCCGGACATCGTGACCGCCTGTGCATGGTTCTTCGACCATCTGGAGGGACATGTTCTCAAAGGCCCCTACACCCAACTGCAGGCTGACATTCTGGAGCTATGCGTGTCGAACACCTCGTGGCTCGACAGCTATGACCGCGCCTCGCTCAGCCGGGCCATGAAGACGGAAGCGACGACCGCGCTGCGGAGTCTTGCATACAAGGTCGAGACCTTTGGCATTGAGGTGTCACACATCCCAAGTTGAGTGCCGATTTTTATTGTCACTATTAGCCATTTTCGCTTGACGCGAATCAGGTAGGTGTCTAGCCAGACTGTCATCAACAACAGTTAGGGAGACACCCATGTCCAGTGCCGAAACCCCGCGTAACATTCTTGCTATCGCTGGTGCCATTCTGATTTTGCTTCTCGTCGTGGTCGGCGGCGGGCTGGGCGGCTGCGCTGCCTATAATTCGACCCGCGTCTGGAACGCGACGACCGCCGGGCGCGCCGCGCTGGCCGAGGCCACCCAGAACCGCCAGATCAAGACCCTCGAAGCCAAGGCGAAGAAGGAGAGCGCGATCTATGAAGCGGAAGCTGAGGTCGCCCGCGCTCGCGGCACGGCGGAAGCCAATGACATCGTGATGGGCAAGCTCGGCGGTCCGGAAGGCTATCTCCGCTACCTGCAGATCGAGGCCTTCAAGGAGACGCAGAACCAAGTGATCTACGTCCCCACGGAAGCCGGTATCCCGATCACGGAATCCAGCCGCCGACCACTGCTCAAGCCCGCTGAATAATTCCAACAACGCCGGGCTTCGGCCCGGCCAACCATAGGGAGACACCCATGTTCGGACAGTATGAGATAAGCGGTAAGTCGGCCGTCCACGATCACGACATCTGCCTCTTCAACGGCCGGATGCGCCCGGTGACCGAGGCCCATGTTGGAGTCATCGTCGAAGGTCTGGAGCACGCCCAATATGTGTTCGTGACGGTCGGCTCGGTCAACGAGCCTATCAATTTCCGCAACCCGTTCACGTTCGAACAGGTCTATGCGATGCTTCGCGCCTCGCTTACACCGATGCAGAACGATCGTGTCTTCATCTTCGGCATCGAAGATCAGCAGAGCGATATGGCGTGGGTCCGCACCGTCCAGAAGACGGTCGCAACGCAGGCGGCGCGGCTCTTCCCGGATCGCGAAGCGAAGATTGCCCTGATCGGTCATGCCAAGGACGCCTCGTCCTATTACCTCAAGCTCTTTCCGAAGTGGGCGTCGATCGCCGCCACGGTGAAGCATAAAGGGTTGGACGCAACGACGCTTCGCAACGACCTGTATCGGGCCGCCGACCCCACGGAATATGTCCGCAAAATACACGCAGACGTGCCCTGCATTCCGATCGGCCCCTATCTCTTTCTCCGCGAATGGGTCCACTCATCCGACTTCGAACAGATGCGCGCCGAGTATCTCTTCATGGCGGAATATCTCGACCTGTTCGAACGTAACCCCTTCACCGGCGAGCGCCAGCAGTTCCCCACCTCCGATATGGTCGTCAAGCAGGCCGGATACACCCTGCTTGTCCGTCGCGACCGGATGCCCGGCGAAGGCCTGTGGGCGGTCCCCGGCGGCCACAAACTGGCGAAGCAAACGTTCCGTGGTGCGGCGCTCGATGAGGTCGGTCAGGAGACTGGTATCTATGACCTCAATGAGGACATCGATCGCGAGTTCATGAACCTCTGCATCCGTGGCGAGAAGATGTTCGACGACCCATGGCGCTCCACCCGCGAGACCACATTCTCGATGTCGCATGGCGCGTTGCTGCCGGGCACCCGCCAACCAATCGTCAAAGGGGCTGATGATGCCCGTGAAGCCCGCTGGTGGGCCGATGATGAGATCACTCGCTCGATGATGTTCGAGGATCACTTCAATCAGGTCCAATATTGGGCCGACCAGTTCCGCAATATCGTGATTTAAGGAGGGTCGCCACCATGCATTTCATTGACAACATCGGCGAGCTTCTCACGCAGCCCATCCTCAACACTGACACCTACAAGACCACGCATCACTCGTTCGCGCCCGATGAACTCACGAGCAGCTACGGCTACCTCGAAGCTCGCAAGGGCGGCGAGTTCGATGAGGTCATGTGGTTCGGCCAGCAATATATCATGCGCTACTATCAGGGGCAGCGCGTCACCCACGCAATGATCGACGAGACCTACGGGGAACTCGCCGACCACGGCATCGAGATGGATCGCAAGCCGTGGGTGCGGATCGTCAACCGCTATGATGGCGTCGCACCGATCTTGATCTCCTCGCTCCCCGAAGGTGTCATCGTGCCGCAGGGCACCGTTCTTTCCACCTTCCAGTCCGACGACGAGGACCTCGCCGGGATCGCACCTTATTTCGAGGCGTCGAACATGCGGGCCTCCTACCCCACGACGATCGCAACCCGGTCGATGCGCTGGTGGCGGCTGATCAAGCGCTATCTCGACGTGAGCGGCGACCCTTCGACGGCTGACTTCAAGCTGGTTGACTTCGGCGCGCGTGGCGCTCACTCGACCGAAAGCGCGGCGATCGGTGGCATGGCCCATCTCGTGAACTTTCAGGTGACCGACAACCTGATGGGCATTCGCTTTGCCAAGCACGCCTATCCATGGACGGGGATGCCCGGCTTCTCGATCCCGGCGTCCGAGCACTCGGTCACCACTGCATGGGGCGTCGGGATGGATCGTGAAGAGCTTTTGTGTCGGCAGGCACTGGTGCGCTTCGGTTCGAAGCCCAATCCCATCACCGGCGGGCGCAATGCCGTCTCGATCGTCAACGACACGACCGATCAGGACGAACACATCAAGATGTGGGGCACGACGCTCAAGGAATTGCTGATCAACAGTCACATGACGCTGGTCACCCGGCCGGACAGCGGCGATCCGATCATCAACGTCGTTCACGTCCTCGACTTGCTCGGTAAATATTTCGGGTGGACGGTCAACGAGAAGGGCTTCCGCGTCCTGCCGGAATATGTCCGGGTCATTCAGGGCGACGGCATCAATGAGGAGACGTTGCGCCGCATCATGCAGCGCGTCGTCTATCACAAATGGTCGCTCGATAACCTGAACTTCGGCTCCGGCGGCGGCCTGCTGGTCCATGCTGCCGAGCGCGACACCCACCGCTTCGCCATGAAGTCGTCAGAGGTCATCGTGGGCGGCGAAACGCGGGCAATCCAAAAGCTGGTCAAGACTGATCCCAGCAAGGCGTCGAAGAAGGGTCGTTTCGCGGTGATCCGCGAGGACGACAAGTGGAAGACGATCGCCGAAGAGGAACTGGAGGGCCGCCACAACTACCTCCAGCCTGTCTTCCGCGACGGTAAGGTGGTCAACACCCGGTCGTTTGCCGAAGTGCGGGAAATGGCCCGTGCCGCTCGTGTGAGCGCCTCGTAACCCTTCGTTAGGAAACCTCTGCCAAGGAGATACCATGATCGCACTTTCACTCCTCGTCGCTGCTTCTCTTCAAACCACTGGCTTCGTTGCTGGCTGGGAAATGATGAAAGGCAGCGGCGGAGAGTGCGGCGCAGCCGCGAAGTTTGTTGACGACTCGCTGTTCATGGTCTTTCTCCTACCGGGGCAGAAGAACGCCAGAGTGTCGATCGGAAACACGGCGTGGCGTTCGATCCGAGAGGGTCAAACCTACAATCTTGTGGTGCGCTTCAAGGGCAAGCCGGTGCAGGTCACGGGACGGGGTTCTGAACAGAATGGTGTCCATTCGATCCTCATAGATGTCGATCGGGGATCGGTGATCCGGTCAATGTTCATGCGCGATACGATCGGCTTCGAAGTCGAGGGGGTGAAGCTATTCGCTATGACGCCGCAATCGAACGATCCGGTTTATGCCCTCACGCAATGCGCCAAGGGAGCCAATGACCCGCTTGCTCGGTGACGTTCAGGAAGTTGTTGTCAAACCACCCGGCTATGGCCGGGTTTTTTGTGCGTGGCTTTCTCATTGACGAACCGGAAGTTTATTCCTATCAGGAGCTATCAACGGAACGAATCGGGAGTAAAGTTCATGTGCAATGCCTTCGCAAATCTCTCGGACGATCTCGATAGCGCCGACATCTTTTCGGACATGGATCGCGAGAAGCTGGAGCCCGGCGCACCGCTCCGCGAGATTCCAGCAGCCGCGATCGAAGCGCTGCATTATGACACCTGCAAGGCCTGCAATGGCTCCAAGGTGTTCCGCAGCTACACCGGCCGCGTCGTCGGTTCCTGCTTCAAGTGCAAAGGCGAGGGAAAGATCGGTTACAAGCAGTCGCCAGAGAAGCGCGCTGCCGCCCGCAACGCCAAGGCAAACAAGAAGCAGGTGCAGATCGAAGCGTGGAAGGCGGCTCACGAGGAGGAGTTTGCGTGGCTGACGGCGGCCATCGCTCGCGGCTTCCAGATCGCCTCGAACCTGATGATCGATCTATCCAAGTTCGGCGACCTCACCGAGGGCAAGGTTGCCCTCATCCGTCGCTTTATGGCAGAGGACATCGCTCGCGCCGAGGCGAAGGTCAAATCGATCGAGACCGCGAAGGTCATCGACCTTGGGAAGATCATGACCGCGTTCGATAATGCCGCCGCCAATCAGGTGAAGGCTCCGATGCTTCGCCTCGACCGTTACCGCTTCGCCTACAAGCCGGACAAGGGCGTCATCTACATCCGCCTCGCCGATAAGGAGGTGGAAGCCTATTTCGGCCGCATTGAGGGTGGTAAGTTCTTCAAGTCGCGTGAATGCACCCCAGAGCATGAGGAAGCTATCCTCACCGCTGCGGCCGATCCGCACGCCGCCGCCATCGCTTACGGCCGCCGGGAAGGTGCTTGCTCCGTCTGTGGTCGTGGGCTTACCAATCACGCTTCGATCGATGACGGCATCGGACCGATTTGTGCGGGGAGGATGGGATGGTGAACCTCGACGATCACCGAATGCAGACCCTCACACTCGATACGATCTCCGGACCGAAACCCCTCCCCGCGCCCGGCGGTTGGCAGTTTGATGAAACCGCCACCACGGTATGGTCGTGGCTGCTGACCTATACCGACAAACGGAGCCAGCCGCTCAAGACGCAGCGTGACGGACATGTCCTCGACGGGCAAATCTACGCGCTGTCGATCATCCTTGCTAATGTCCTCGGCATGGCTCCTCCATATTGGATGGGACAGGCGAAGGAGTTCGTCGATAAAATGAAGAATTGACGAGCAGGAAGTTTCTTCCTATACGGATTTTACCGCAACCGAATCGGGAGACAAACTCATGACCCTTTTAGCCGCCAGTAGCATCACAGACATACGCTTTATTCGCAACACGACCGCCCGCGACGGTGACTATGACAGCACCATGGTGCGGGCCGGTCTTCTCCGCAAGCTCTTGGACGACGCAGAGCGCCTCCAGCTTGTTGAAGCCATTTTGCCGCGCTACATCGATGCCACGCAGATGCGTGAGATCATGCAGGAGACTGAACTTTGAGCGACCCCCTCCTCCGCAGCGCCATCGCAAGCGTGCTCCCGCGCCCGATCCTGAAAGCCCTCCACGCCGCTGACGGCCGTGGTGATTTCAGCCGGGCTTCCTTTATCAAACTCGAAGCCGCTGGTCTCATCGATCACACCTATTGCTGGACCGAAAAGGGCCGCAAGCTCCGTGAGGCTCTGGGGATTGAAAAGGGAGACATCTGATGGCGTTCAAGATCACCGCCGCGAAGCAGAAGCAGCGCGACGCCATCACGACCAAGCTCCGCGAAAAAGGCCTAGCGATCATCGCTGCGGTCAAAGCCTTCAACGAGGAGATCGAGACGGCTCGCGAGTTCATCAACCATGATTTGGTCGGCGCGTTCGACGACGACTATAACGAGAAGTCGGAGAAGTGGCAGGAAGGCGACACCGGCACGTCTGTGCGGGCTTGGATCGACGCGCTCGATGAGGCCGGGACCATGCTGGAGGACATCGACGAAGATTTCGACGAGGAGAAGCTCGAAGAGATCATCGCTATCCTTGACGATCTGGAAGAGGAACCGGAGTCGTGAAAACGATCGACACCATCCGCAGCCACAAGCGTGTCCGGGAGGTCACCATCGAGCAGGGCGGTGATCTCATCATGGTCCAACTCGCCAAGGGCTGGAACCGCTACGGCCGCTGCTCTGACGGCTACAGCAAGGGCTTCGACCGCGATAACGGAGATACCGTCACTGACGCACTCAATTGGGTGAGGCGGGAGGTGCATCAATGCGATGATCCTCGCTGCCCACGTTGCCGACCGGAGACGGACGAAGACAAGCAATATTATGGGGCCGAAGTCATCCCTCTACCTTAGCTGTCACCCATGACTCTAATGACAGTTTAGATTGACACCAAACGTCTCAGCAGGTAACACATCTGCATGAGCACGATCGCCGACCTTATCATCGCCTTGGACACCGCCTCAGACACCCGCAAGGGGCTCGAACTGTCCGCTGAGCATGTTGCCCTCATCACTGGCAACACATCACTCCTTGACGATCTGAGGGCCATTCAGGAGGGCTCCCTGCCCCCTACCCTCACGCTGGAAGACATCCGGGCCGACCTACAGTTGTCCCGCATGTCGATCTGGCGTCTTCGCAAAGAAGGCGACTTCCCGCCGGTGATGATGATCGGGAAGTCGCCTCGCTATGATCGAACCGAATATGTGAGATGGAAGCTGGCGCGTCACGCGGCCTGAGCGATCTCCACCACATTGATCCCACGAATCTTATTCAGTTGCTCAGCCCACAGCCGGAAGGCACGCTTTTTCTCCTTGAGGTAGGCGTGCCGGTTGTAGGTGCCCGCCACACCGGTGATAGTGTGGTTGACGCAGCGCTCCACGATGTCCTGCGGGATCATCGGCTCATCTTCGTCGTCTAGCATCCCGTTCATATGTGACACCATCGTGCGCCGCAGGTCGTGGATCGTGAAGTGTTCGACCTCGACTCCCGGCTGCTTCTTCGCGGCGATCCGCGCCGTCTTGATGTTCATGCTCTCGATGATGTTCGAGAACGAGGTCTTGGGACGGCACTGCGTCGGGTCGCTGTCCTGCGGGAAGAGGAAATCCGACTTCACCTTCTGACCGGCTTTCAACGCCTTCACCAAACTGAGCATGGTGGCCGGAAGCGGGACCAAATGCTCGACACCATTTTTTGTGCGATCCGCCGGGATGATCCAGTAGCCTTTGGTCAGATCGAACTCCTTCCACTTGGCCGCAAAGCATTCCTGCTGCCGCACCCCGGTATAGGCAACGAGGATCAGTCCCTCTTTGGCCGAGGTTCCCATCTCTGCCACAGCCTCGAAGAAGCAAGCGATCTCAAACTCGTTGAGGAAACGCTTCCGTTCCGCCTTGGGAGCGATCTTGAAGAGATCGACCGCCGGGTTCACCGTCATCTTCGTAAGGTGCCGTCCATGGGTCACTGCCCAGCGGAAGGTGCGCTTAATATGCGCCACCAAGTTCCGCGCCGAGATCGGGGAGACTTTATGTTTCGCGGTGATGATGTCCATCAGGATGTTATGGTCAACGTCCTCGACAGGCATGTGACCGACGACTGGCTTGATGTCCACGTTCCAGACGCGCCACTTCTCGGCCGCAGTCTTCTTAGCTCCACCGTCGTGCTCCATATAAAGCTCGAACAACCACTGACAGGTGCGGATAGAGCGCACCTGCTCCTCGAACGCGGCAGCAGCTTGCTCAACTTCTTTCTTTCGTTCGGCCTCCTGACGGGCCTCCTTGAGCGTGGTGACCTCACCGCCGGTGTCGCGTCGGACAGTCAGTTCATTCGCTTGCTCGCGAGCGTCGGCGAGATCGAGAGCAGGATACCGACCGAGCGTCTTCTCCGTCATCTTACCGTCAACGCGCCCCGACCACACCCATACCTTCGTCCCGGTAGGCTGCACCTTGAGCATGAGGTTGGGAGCCAACGTATCCGCAAAGCGCTGGAGCTTGCCAGTGCCCTTGATGCCTTGAACGAACTTGTCGGTGAGGAGCTTCTGCATGGGTTTCCTGTGTCGGTAAGGCGTTACAGAGCGAATTTAGTCTGCATTTAGTCTGCACCTCAATGTCACACAAACCGCAGAAGTCAAGGAAAAACCATCACTACTGACCGTGACTGTATATTTTGAAACGAATATGACGTATCAAAAAGTCACTGTGTGTCACTCTCGGTCAACAATGGTTTGACTTTTAATCAGTAGGTCGCTGGTTCGAACCCAGCTGGACTCACCACCGTAACCCTTGTTATCATTGGGTTTTCTGCCGTGGTGTTTTTGCGCGTTTCGACATTCATTTCGACTAATGTGGATTGCTAACGCCCTACCGGGCGATTCTTAATCGACAAATGCCGCGGCACACTACGTGCCTCCGCTATTTTCATTACTCGCAAGCTGCCCATATCTGTCGAAAATGTCACAGCCTCTTCAAAATAATTCCTTGCGTCAAATTGTTAATCATCAATTCTGATGCGGCGAATATAGGCATCTTCCGCAGAATCGACATCTATAGGCTGAGTGACGTTATTAAACTCCAAGTCTGCTAGGTTAGCTTGATTGAGAAACCCTCCCAATCCTATTGGCGCATTAATGATTCGCACGTTACTCATATGCAAAGCTGCGTCAGGACCTTCGATCAGAATGGCCGCCGCGTTGCTAGAATTGGTAGCATATTTTGATTTAGCATCTATCGATCGGTGCTTATCGCGGTTTGTGGAACATACCTTTGATCCTCGCGCCAGTGCCATCTGAGATATCGAGTAACGGAGCATCAGACGTAGAGTGAAAATCTTCGAGCTTTGCATTGGTTGCGTTCCTGATCCGAACCGATGGTAATTTTGTATTGTAGACAGCAGCCGATTCATTAGAAGTCTTTGATCTTGAATGTAAGATAGCAACGACGGCAAGCGCAATTCCAATCAAAATCGCGCCAATTCGAATGATTGGATGGAGTTCATCAAAATAAGCTGCGCCCGCCAATCCTATGATTACAAAACCCGCAGCCGAGATAGTTGTAGCAAGCGGTCCCATTTTCACCTCCAAAATTCAGTCAGATTCCTTTATCATGCCGTCATTTTTTATTTCAATAAATTCGGCTACACTGCAGGATAGTAGCACTTACAGAGGAGACAACATATTGATTTTCTATCAAGCTATGATTGTTAAGTCGCTGGTTCGAACCCAGTTGGACACTCCATAGCCTCCCCGCCATCGAGGCACGGATTTTCATCAGATCGACGCCAGGGAGCAAGCCATGACCAGTATTATCGCGAGCAGAGCCATCTACCAGGACTGGCTCGACCTCCTGATGGTGCGGATGCGCGCGCCCGATGGGCAGGAATGCGACCGGCATGTGGTAGAGATGCGCCGCGCGGTGGCGTTGCTGCCCTTCGACCCGGTGCGCCGTGTCGCGCTGACCGTATCGATGCCGCGCGCGCCCGTGATGATGGCGGGGCTGCCGGACATGCTCGAAGCGATTGCCGGTCTGCTGGAAGATGAACCCGAAGACTGCGCCCGGCGGGAGGCGATGGAGGAAGCGGGCGTGCAACTGGGGACGCTCATCCATCTGGGGCAAATCTGGAGCATCCCCAGCGTCGTCACCGAAAAGATCGACTATTATCTCGCCGACTATAGCGCCGCAGACCGGATCGCGGCAGGCGGCGGCCTGGACGAAGAGCAGGAGAATATCACCGTCCACGAACTGCCGCTCGATACGCTCTGGAAAATGATGGCCGACAAGCAGATCGGCGATGGCAAGCTGGCGATCACGCTGATGGCGCTGCGCCTGCGACGTCCCGACCTGTTCAGCGTGCCGGTGGAATGACCCTCACGGAGCGGGCGGCAACGTTCACCGCCTGCCCCTCCAGCAGGAACCGACACGCCTCCCCGTCGCCATTGACACAGATCGCTAACCCACTGCCGCGATAGTGCAGCGCGAAACGACGCCGCTGCGGGTCTTCCCACTGCGCGACACTCAACGGCGCGCCGCTCTCGTCCAGCCAGGCGACCTCCGCTTCCCGCAGGATCGCCGTGCCACGCAGATCCGCATTGCCCGCCCGCAAGGCCGCCAGCGCAAAAGCCTCCGCCTCCAGCGCGGTGTCGCGCCCTGCCCAGTCGACCCAGCCGATCGCATTATCCTGCACATAGGCATTGTTGTTACCTTGCTGCGTCCGCCCAGACTCGTCGCCTGCGGTCAGCATGATCGTCCCGCGCGAGCAGAAGAGCGTGGCGAGCAGTGCGATGCGATCACGACGACGCGCCGCTTGCACGTCCGCGTCATCGCTCGGCCCCTCGACGCCATTGTTCCAGCTCAAATTCTCGCCATGGCCATCGCGATTGTCCTCGCCATTGGCGTGATTATGCCGCTGTGCATAGGATGTAACGTCCGCCAGCGTGAAGCCATCATGGGCGGCGAGGAAATTCACCGTTCTGGTCGCCGCGCCGCTGAAAATGTCCGACGATCCCGCCAGCCGCGTCGCCATAGCGCCCAGCATCCCCAAATCGCCGCGCCAGAACCGGCGCATATCGTCGCGATAGCGGTCATTCCATTCCAGCCAATTGTCGCCAAAATGCCCCAGTTGATAGCCGCCCGGCCCGATGTCCCACGGCTCGGCGATCATCACCCGGTCGGCCAGGATCGGATCGGCGCGCATCGCCTCCAGCAATGGCGCACGCGGATCGAATCCATCGGCCATCCGCCCCAGCGCAGGTGCAAGGTCGAAGCGGAACCCGTCCACCCCAGCCTGCGTCACGAAATAGCGCAGCGAATCGAGGATCAGGCGGCGGACCATCGGCTGGTTGCAAGCGATCGCATTGCCGGTGCCGGTATCGTTGATCAGTTGCCCATCGGCCGCATGCCGGAAATAGTCGCGCGCATTGAGGCCGCGCAGCGATAGCGTCGGCCCGTGAGCATCGCTTTCCCCGTCATGATTATAGACCATGTCGAGGATGACGCCGATCCCTGCCGCATGGAGCGCCGCCACCGTCTCGCGCAGTTCAGCGATACCGCCGGGGGCCAGGCGCGGGTCGAGCGCGAACCAGTTGACCGGATTATAGCCCCAATAGTTGGTGAGGCCGAGCGGCCCCAGATGCCGCTCATCGATCCAGGCATTGATCGGCATCAGTTCGATCGCCGACACATGCAGTCGTTGCAGATGCGCGATCACCGCCGGATGGGCGAGCGCAGCGATCGTCCCCCGCTGCGTTTCCGGCACATCAGGATGCAGCATGGTGAAACCGCGCACATGCAGTTCGTAGATCAGGCCACCGGGACAGAAACAGGGCGGCGCACCCGGCAAGGGCGCCAAGGGCGCTTCGACAACGCCCTTGGGCATCAGCGGCGCGGTGTCCGCCCCCTCCCCGCGCGGCGCGGCCAAGGCGGGGTCATAGACGAAAGCGCGGTCGATCGCGGTCGCATACGGATCGAGCAGAAATTTGTCGGGATCAAACCACAGCCCTGCCCCCGGATCATAAGGGCCATCGGCGCGATAGCCATAGCCCGCGCCTGCGCCCACGCCCGTCGCCTCGCCCTGCCAGACGCCGCTCTCGCCGCGCGTCATCCCCATTCGCGTTTCGCGATCATCCGCATCGAACAGGCAGAGCCAGACATGGCTCGCCTCCGGTGCCCAGACCGAAAAATGCGCGCCACTTGCGCTTAGTCGCGGTGCGGCCGGGCCTGCGCTCACGCCGCTTCCGTTAGCAGGCTGCGATAGAGCGCCGCATAGCGCGCCGCGCTCTGGCCCCATGACACATCGGTCCGCATCGCCGCCCGCTGCATCGCCTGCCACACCGGCCGATCGCGATGCAGCCGCACCGTGCGCGCAATCGCGCCGTGCAAGGCTAGCGGGTCCGACGGGGCGAACACCACACCCGTCGCCGCGCCCGCCGCCACCGCCGCCGCGTTGGCGTCGATCACCGTATCGGCCAGCCCGCCGACCCGCGCGACGACGGGCAGGCAGCCATAGCGCAACCCATAAAGCTGGGTCAGCCCGCACGGCTCGAACCTTGACGGGATCAGGATCGCGTCTCCCCCCGCCTGCATCAGATGCGAGAGCGGCTCGTCATAGCCGATCCGCACGCCGATGCGCCCACGATGGCGATCCGCCGCGCCCAGAAAAGCGCCCTCCAGCGGATGATCGCCCGACCCCAGCAGCGCCAGCTTCGCGCCCAGCCCCACCAGATGATCGAGCGCATCGACCATCAAATCCATGCCCTTCTGCCAAGTCAGGCGGCTGACGATGATGAAGATCGGCGCGGCATCGGCATCCAGCCCGAACTGCTGCTCCAACGCCCGCCGATTGGCGGCCCGCCCCGCCAGCGCCCGACCGCTGAAAGCCTTGGGGATCAGTGGATCGTCCGCCGGGTTCCAGATCGCGGTATCGACCCCATTCAATATCCCGTGCAGCCGCTCCACCCGGCCATTGATCAGGCCGTCCAACCCCATGCCGTGAACGGGCGAACGAATTTCCTCGGCATAGGTCGGGCTGACCGTCGTGATCGCATCGGCCGACACCAGCCCGGCCTTCAGATAGCCCACCCCGCCATAATATTCGACACCATCCACGCCCCAAGCTTCAGGTGGCAGGCCCAATTGCCCGAATACATCCGCGCCATAGCGCCCCTGAAACGCCAGATTATGGATCGTCACGATCTTAGGCACCGCATGGGCCGGGCCAAAGCGCATATAGGCCGCCGTCAGGGCCGCCTGCCAGTCATGGACATGCACCACATCGGGCCGCCAGCCCTTGACCCCGTCCGCCGCCAAATCCGCCCCGACGCGCGACAGCGCGGCAAAACGCCGCCAATTATCGCCCCAATCATTACCCGCATGGTCGCCATAAGGCCCGCCTTCGCGCGCGAAGAAATCGGGCGCATCCAGCACCAGCAGATCCAGCCCATCGACTCGCGCAGCCAGCACCGTCGCGGGCACGCCGAACAACGCCTCATAGCGGCGCACGACCTTCGCCTTGCCGACCCGCGCAATGACGGCGGGATAGCCCGGCACCAGCGTCCGGGTCGCCACGCCCTTTCCGGCAAGCGCACCGGGCAGCGCGCCCGTGACGTCGGCCAGACCCCCGGTCTTGATCAGCGGATAGATTTCGGACGCGACCGAGAGCAATTGCATGGCGATCAGGCGACCAGACGTTCGATCATCGGTTGCGTCACCAGGCAAATGCCACTGTCGGTCCGCCGGAAGCGTTGCGCATCCTCCGTCGGATTTTCGCCAATGACCAGCCCCGGCGGAATGATGATGCCGGAATCCAGCACGCATTTATGCAACCGCGCGCCGCGCCCGATCTCGCAATTGGGCATGATGACGCTATCGGTCACCGACGAAAAACTGTGCGTCTTGACGCCAGAAAACAACAGGCTGCGATGGAGCGAAGAGCCGGACACGATGCAGCCGCCTGCGACCAGCGAGGATGTCGCCGACCCACGCCGGCCATCCTCATTATGGACGAACTTGGCAGGCGGCGTGACCTCCGAATAGGTCCATAGCGGCCAGCTACGGTCATACAGGTCAAGCGAGGGCACCACGTCAGTCAGGTCGATGCTCGCCTGCCAATAGGCGTCGATCGTGCCGACATCGCGCCAATAGGGTTCCAACTCGCTTTCGGCCCGCACGCAACTGGCGGAAAAGCGGTGCGCGACCGCTTTGCCATGCTTGACGATATAGGGGATGATATCCCCGCCAAAGTCGCGCTTGCTTCCCGGCTCGTCCGCATCGCGCCGCAATTGTTCGATCAGGAAGCGGGTCTGGAACACATAAATGCCCATCGACGCCAGCGCCACGTCAGGCTGGCCGGGGATGGCGGGCGGGTCTTTGGGCTTTTCGATAAAGGCGGTGATGACATCCTTTTCATCGACATGCATGACGCCAAAGCCGACGGCCTCCATGCGCGGGACTTCCAGGCAGCCGACTGTGACGTCCGCACCGCTGTCCACATGCTGCTGCAGCATCAGCTCATAGTCCATTTTATAGACATGGTCGCCCGCCAGCAGCACCATATATTCGGGCGCATAGCTTTCGATAATGTCGATATTCTGGAACACCGCGTCGGCGGTCCCTTCATACCATTGGCTTTCCGACACGCGCTGGCTGGCGGGCAGGATGTCGAAACTCTCATTGCGTTCAGGCCGCAGGAAGTTCCAGCCGCGCTGCAAATGGCGGATCAGCGAATGGGCCTTATATTGCGTCGCAACACCGACCCGGCGAATGCCGCTGTTGAGCGCATTGGATAGTGCGAAATCGATGATCCGCGCCTTGCCGCCGAAATGGACCGCAGGTTTGGCGCGCTTGTCGGTCAGTTCAGCCAAGCGGCTGCCGCGCCCGCCCGCCAGCACATAAGCCATGGCATCGCGCGCGATCGGCTGGTGTCTTATCTGCATTATGGGCTTCTCTCCTGCTGCCCGCGTTCGCCTACCTGCGCCCGTCGGCTTGTCGTCACATATCCAGTTCGAACATCAGCGTGGCGAACGGCGGCAGGGTGATGTTCGCCCAGCCCGTCTCATCCGCCATCACCATGCCCATATTCCCCGCGCCGCTACCACCATAGTCGGCCGCGTCGCTGTTCAATATCTCGCGCCAGCGCCCACCCGAAGGCAGCCTCATGCGATAACCGTGGCGCAGAACCGGGGTGAAATGGCTGATCACCACAATTGGTTTCGCGCCGGGTGCCCGGCGCTGCCAGGCAAACACGCTATCCGCCGCGCCGTCGACCAGCACCCATTCGAAACCGTCCGGCTCGCAATCGCGGGCATGGAGCGCCGCGCGGCTGCGATAGAGGCGGTTCAGATCGCCCACCAGATGCTGCACGCCTAGATGGGCGGCATGGTCGAGCAGATGCCAGTCAAGCGCCCGCTCCTCGCTCCATTCGCCGCGCTGGGCAAATTCCTGCCCCATGAACAGCAGCTTCTTGCCCGGATAGCCCCACATCAGGCCATAATAAGCGCGCAGCGTCGCGAATTTCTGCCAATCATCGCCAGCCATCTTGTGCAGCAGCGATGATTTGCCATGCACCACTTCGTCATGGCTCAGCGCCAGCACGAAATTCTCGGTAAAGGCGTATAGCAGCCCAAAGGTGATGTCGTCATGATGATGGGCGCGATGCACCGGGTCGCGCTGCAAATAGCGCAGCGTGTCGTGCATGAAGCCCATATTCCATTTGAAGCCGAAGCCTAGCCCGCCACTATCCACCGGATGCGACACATTGGGCCAACTGGTCGATTCCTCGGCGATCGTCATGATGCCGGGCTGCGCGGCATAAAGCGCCCGGTTCATCTCCTGCAGGAAAGCGACCGCCTCGACATTCTCGCGCCCGCCATGGTCATTGGGTATCCATTCGCCCGGCTCGCGCGAATAATCGAGATAGAGCATGGACGCGACCGCATCCACGCGCAGCCCGTCGACATGATAGCGCTCGGCCCAGAACAGCGCATTATTGACCAGGAACTGCGCTACCTCGCGCCGCCCGAAATTATAGATGGCCGTGTTCCAGTCAGGGTGGAATCCCTTTTTCGGATCGGCATGTTCGTACAACGCCGTGCCGTCGAAATGCGCCAGCCCATGTTCGTCGGTCGGAAAATGCGCCGGCACCCAATCGAGGATGACGCCGACTCCGGCCCGGTGCGCGCCATCGACGAAGCGCGCAAAGCCCGCCGGATCGCCAAAGCGCGCGGTCGGCGCGTAAAGCCCCAGCGTCTGATAGCCCCAGCTTGGATCATAGGGATATTCGCTGATCGGCAGAAATTCGATATGGGTAAAGCCCATGCCCACGACATAGGGAATGAGCCGCCGCGCCATCTCGTCCCAGTCGAGAAAACCGCCCTCATCGGTCAACTGCCACGACCCGGCATGGACTTCGTAGATGGAGATCGGCTCGCGCCGCGCATCGGCCTTCTGCCAATAGTCGCGGTGGCGCGCGTCGCCCCAACTATGATCAAGCGGCGCAGCGACGATCGAGGCAGTCGAAGGCCGCAATTCGCTCTTATAGGCGAACGGATCGGCCTTGAGCGGCAGCGTCACGCCATCCGCGCCGACAATCTCAAATTTATAGGGCGCGCCCGGTTCGATCGCGGGCAGGAAGATTTCCCACACCCCGCTATCGACACGATGGCGCATTGCGCCCCGGCGGCCATCCCACTGATTGAAGTCACCGACCACCGACACGCGCCGGGCATTGGGTGCCCAGACCGCGAAATGCACACCCGCCACCCCTTCATGGGTCATGACATGGGCGCCCATCTTGTCGAACAATCGGGCATGGGCACCCTCGGCCAGGAAATGATCGTCCATCGGCCCAAGCACCGGACCGAAGCCATAAGGGTCGATCAGCGCATAGTCGCTGCCATCGGCATAGCGCGCGACGTAACGCAGCGGCTGCCGCTTGCGAAGGGCGACCTTGCCATGGAACAACCCAGCCTTGTGCAGCGCAGCCAGCTCACCCACGGCCTTGCCATCGAGGGTCTGCGCGACGACAGATGTGGCTCCAGGCAACAGGACGCAGGCGGTAAAACCCGTGTCGGCCGGATGCACGCCAAACGTGGCGAAGGGATCGTCATCGCGGCCCTCGACCAGCCGGTCGATCTGCTCGCCTGTCAGCACGATCCTGTCACCCAGCCTCCCATCTTCAGCCGATCTTCCAGATGTCCCGCGCATATTCGCGGATGGTTCGATCGGACGAAAACCATCCCATGCGCGCGACATTGTGGATCGCCATCTTTGCCCACAAGGCCTCGTCCGTCCAGAGCCTATCGACATGCCGTTGCGCGGCCGAATAGCTGTCGAAATCCGCCGCCAGCATGAACCAGTCATGGTCATAAATGCCCTGGATCAGCCCCTTGTAGCGATCCGGGTCGTCGGGCGAAAAGACGCCACTGGAAATCGCATTCAAGGCCTGGCTCAACTCCCGGCTGCCGCTTATGACGTCCATCGGCACATAGCCCTTGGCCCGCCGCTCATTCACCTCCTGCGCGGTGAGGCCGAAGATGATGATATTGTCGGCCCCGACATGATCGCGCATTTCGACATTGGCACCATCCAGCGTGCCGATCGTCAGCGCGCCATTGACCGCGAACTTCATGTTGCCCGTGCCCGACGCTTCCATGCCCGCCGTCGAAATCTGTTCGGACAGGTCGGCGGCGGGGATCATCATCTCGGCCATCGAGACATTGTAATTGGGCACGAACTGTACCTTGAGCAGCCCCTGCACCGCCGGATCATGATTGACCACGCGCGCGACATCGCCCGCCAGCTTGATGATCAGCTTGGCATTATGATAGCTCGACGCCGCCTTGCCGCCGAACAGCTTGACGCGCGGCACCCAGTTGCGTTCGGGGTGCGAGCGGATCTGGTCGTAAAGCGACACAGCCTCGACGATGTTAAGCAATTGCCGCTTATATTCATGGATGCGCTTGATCTGGATGTCGAACATCGCCGACGGGTCGATCCGCGCATTCAACCGCTTGCGCAAAAGGTCGGACAGTGCCGCCTTGTTCGCGCGCTTCACCGCGATGAATTTCTCCTGAAACGCCGTGTCGTCGGCAAAGGCATCGAGGTCGCGCAACGCTTCCGCATCGTCCAGAAACGCCTCGCCGATGGCTTCGCGAATAAGGCCGGTCAGCCCCGGATTGCACTGCATCAGCCAGCGGCGATAGGTGACGCCATTGGTCTTGTTGTTGATCCGGGTGGGATAGAGATTGTGCAGATCGGCAAAGACCGTGACCTTCATCAGGTCGGTGTGCAGCGCCGATACGCCATTGACGCTGTGCGATCCGGCGAAAGCCAGATTGCCCATCCGCACGCGCCGATCGCCGCCTTCGTCAATCAGCGAGATCGCCCCGATCGCCGCGTCATCGAACTGCCCCGCCCGCCGCGCTTCGGCCAGCAGGCGGCTGTTGACCGCATAGACGATCTGCATATGCCGGGGCAGTAGCCGTTCGAACAACGGCACGGGCCAGCTTTCCAGCGCTTCGGGCAGCAAGGTGTGGTTGGTATAGCTGAACGTGCGCCGGGTAATGTCCCACGCCTCGTCGAAATCGAAGCCATGATCGTCCAGAAATATCCGCATCAATTCCGCCACGGCCACCGCCGGATGCGTGTCATTGAGCTGGATCGCCGCCTTGTCGGGCAGCGTCGCGATGCTGCCGAAATACTGAATGTGCCGCCGCACAATGTCCTGCAGCGACGCGGACGAGAAGAAATATTCCTGCCGCAACCGCAATTCCTGGCCAGCGGCCGAACTGTCGGCCGGGTACAGCACCCGCGTCAGCGCCTCGGCGCGATTGCTTTCGGACAGCGCGCCGACATGGTCGCCTGCATTGAACTTGTCGAGCAGGATGGGGTCGATCGGCTGCGCTTCCCATAGCCGCAACGTATTGACCCGCTTGCCGCGCCAACCGGCGATCGGCGTATCATAGGGGGTGGCGATCACGCGCTCGCTGGGCTTCCAGTGCATCTGGTGCGGCCCGCTATCCTCGCCCTCGGCCGGATCGACCAGCCCGCCAAAGCCGACCTCATAGCTCGCCTCGCGCCGCTCGAACTCCCACGGATTGCCATGCGCCAGCCAGTTTTCGGGCAGCTCGACTTGCCAGCCGTCCGAAATCTCCTGCCGGAACATGCCGTTCACATAGCGGATGCCATAGCCATAAGCGGGCACGTCCACCGTCGCCATGCTCTCCATGAAGCAGGCCGCCAACCGCCCAAGGCCGCCATTGCCCAGCGCCGCATCCGGCTCCAGCGCGGCGATGATGTCGATATCGACGCCCAACGAGGCAAGCGCCGCCTGCATGTCGTCCAGCATTTCCATGTTGGACGCCGCATCGCGCATCAACCGCCCGATCAGGAATTCAAGGCTGAGGTAATAGACCCGCCGCCCTTCTTCCTCATAGGTTTTCTGGGTGGACGTGATCCAGGCGTCGATCACCCGGTCGCGGATCGAGAGGATGACGGCGTGCAGCCAGTCATGCGGCTTGGCGGCGGCGGCATTCTTGCCGATGCGATAGGTCAACCGCTCGACAATCTCATGCGCCAGAATTTCCGGGTCCATCCGCCGCGGCGCGGGTTTGGGAAGTTTGGTCTGGCCCTTGAGGTTCATGGCGCACGGTCCCCCTGTCTGATCGAAGGGGATGATGGCACAGCCGACAAGCCCGCGCCAACGCCAAATTTTGCAGCGCAGCAATTATTTCGGCTGTTTCGCGGGACTTGGGCCTACCCCCTGCGCACCAGCGCCTCTGTCACCCCCGCCCGCAATTGCGCGCGCACCGGATAGGCGCTCGACGGCAGCAATTGGGTCATGAATATCCCGATCAGCCGCTCGATCGGATCGATCCAGAAACAGGTCGAAAACACCCCGCCCCAATAATATTCGCCGCGCTCTAACCCCATCGCGAAGCCCAGGCCGAAGCCCACATCCTGATAATCCGCCTCGCTGAACATCGCACTCGACAGGCTGGCGAGATCGCCGCCGCCCGGAAGTTGGTTGGACCGCATCTGCGCCACCGTGTCGGCCTGCAACAACCGCACCCCGTCCAGTTCGCCCCCGCGCAGCAGCATCCGCGCAAAGCGGTGATAGTCCGCCACCCCCGACACCAGCCCGCCGCCGCCCGACAGGAAGCGCCCCTGCCTTCGCCAACCGCTCCGTGCACCCAGATCGGCGACCTGCCGCTCGCCCTGCTCATCCAGCCGCCAGGCATCGGTCATGCGATCCGCCTTCGCATCGGGCAAAGCGAAGGTCGTATCGACCATGGCCAGCGGCGCGAAGATGCGCTCGCGAAACACGCTTTCCAGGTCGCGCTCCTCCAACCGTTCGATCACTACACCCAGCACATCGGTCGCCACCGAATAATTCCACCGCTCACCGGGTGAAAATTCCAGCGGCAGGCTGGCAAGGTCAGCAATGAACTGATCCGACGTGCGCGGCTGCTGAAATTCGTCCAGCCCCAGCTTGCGATAACGCGCATCGATCGGCGTCTGTCGCTGCAACCCGTAGGTCAGCCCCGACGTATGGCGCAGCAGGTCGATCATCAGCATCGGCCGCTTCAACCGCGCGCGATTGGCGCGGCCGACGCGCAAATCCGCGAATTCGGGGATAAGCTCGACAACCGGCGTATCGAGCGCCACCTTGCCCCCCTCCACCAGCATCATGAAGGCGACCGAGGTCACCGGCTTCGTCATCGACGCGATCCGATAGAGGGCATCGGTGCGCAGCGGTTCGCCGCTCGCCCGCGCCGCGCCACGCGTCAGCGACACCACCGGCTGCTCGTCGCGCGACACCAGAAATTGCATATGCGGCAAGCGGCCGCTGGCCAGATAGGTGCGGTCGAGAAAATCCACCAGCGCGTCCAGCCGGTCAGGGTCCATCCCCGCCGCCTGTGCCGCTACCCTGTCCACGCCGTTCGTCATGCCCGCGCCGCTCCGATGCTTATCCGGCTCCGCGCTAAAGCAGCGACGCGCGCAGGACAACAGCTTGGCGATTGCCAAGGGACCACCCCGCCCTCTATGGCAGGCTATCCGAACGGCAAGCAATTTCAGCACTGGACCCCGACAGGCATGGCCACTGGCCTTTCCGCGATCTTCATGGCCAACCGCGCGGCCCTGCTGCGGTTCCTGCGCGCGCGCGGCGCAGGCGAGAATGCCGAAGATCTCTTACAGGATATGTGGATGAAGCTGGAGGCCAAGGATCTTGGCCCCGTCTCCGACCCCGTGCCCTATCTCTATCGCATGGCCAACAACCTCATGCTCGACCGCTATCGCTCGGCGATCCGGCGCGAACGGCGCGAGCAGGATTGGGCCGAAGGGGCTGGCGGCGTCATGGCCGACCCGACCGACGATGTGCCGGTGGACGAGCGGATGATCCTCGCCCAGCGGCTGGACGAGGCGCGCGCCGTCCTGCGCGAGCTTGGCCCGCGCGTCGAACTCATCTTCCGCCGCTTCCGCATCGAAGGCGTGGGGCAAAAGGTCATTGCCGAGGAATTGGGGGTCAGCCTGACGACGGTGGAGAAGGACTTGCAAAAGGCCTATCGCGCCATGCTGGCCCTCAAGCAGAAACTGGATACGGAATGATGGGGTCGGCGGCGTCAGTCTCTGTAAGGGGCAAAAAATGAACAGGGCTGGAGCAATGACGAACGAGGAGGCAATGGCGTGGGTCATCCGCACGCGCGATCCCGCCTTTACCGACTGGGACGGCTTCACCGCCTGGTTGGAGCGCGATCCTGCTAACGCGGAGGCCTATGATGTGCTGATGGCGGCCGATGCCGACCTCGATGCTATCATCCCGCCCGAACCCGTCGCCATGCCCGTTCCCGCCAATGATGTGGGCGTACCGCAACGCCGCCCGCTCCGCTGGATCGGCGGCGGCGCGATCGCCGCCGCGCTGGTCGCGGCCGTGTCGGTCGGCATGATGAGCCGGGCCGACATCTATACCGTCACCACCCGCCCCGGCGAAACGCGCAGCATCGCGCTGGACGATGGCACCCGCATCGAAGTCAATGGCGGCACCCGCCTGCGCCTCGACCGCAACGACACCCGCTTCGCCGCGCTCGACAGTGGCGAAGCCGCCTTCACCGTGCGCCACGATGCATCCGATCCGTTCCGCGTGACGGTGGGCGATGCCGTGTTCGAAGATGCCGGGACGGTCTTCAACATCGTCCACACCCCCGGCGCCGTCCGCATCGGCGTGTCGGAAGGCGAAGTCATCTACAATCCCGGCGCAGAGGCGATCAGCCTACCCGCCGGACGCGGCCTTGCCGATGATGCGCAAGGCTTGCGGGTGATGGATGTCGCACCCGCGGCCGTCGCCAGTTGGCGTCAGGGTCGCCTCGTCTACGCCAATGCCGCCGTCAGCGACATCAGCGAAGATATCGGCCGATCGCTCGGCATCGCGCTCCGCACCACGCCAGGCGCGCGCGCGATGCGCTTCACCGGCACGATCCGGCTGGACAAGGATCCGGCCCGTTTCTTTGCCGGGGCCGCGCCGCTGATGGGCCTTTCCGCCGTGCGCCAGGGCGACACTTGGCTGCTGAAAGAAGGGGATGGGCCGCAAAGCTGACCTCTTCCTCGTCACCGCCCTTGCCATAACGAGCGCAGCGCCCGCGCATGGGGCGGACAGACAGATCATCAGCATCGCCCCCGGACGGCTGGGCGAGGCAACGATCGCGCTTGCCCGTCAGACCAGGACCAGCATCGGCATGTCCGACCAGTCGCTCGCTGGCATCCGCACCCCCGCCGTTACCGGCAATCTCTCGGTAGAATCCGCGTTGAAGCGGTTGCTCAAGGGCAGCGGCGCGACCGCGCGGCGCATCGACGGCGCGACATGGCGCATCGTCCGCACCCGGCCCGCGCCACCCGTGACCGCGCCAGCCCCGATCTCCGCCGCCCCTGCCGACGATCAGCCCGAAGCCCAGATCGTCGTCACCGCTTCAAAGCGCGAAACGCCCCTGTTCCGTTATGCGGGCATGGTCGAAGCGCTCGACAGCCGCGCCTTTTCCAGCGGCGAAGCGGCAGGCGGCACCGCCACCTTGCTGGCGCGGGTCGCTAGTCTGAGTTCCACCCATGCCGGTGCGGGCCGCAACAAGCTGTTCATCCGCGCCATCGCCGATTCGGGCGTCGCCGGGCCGACCCAGGCCACGACGGGGCAATATCTGGGCGACATGCGCCTCAATTATGCCGCGCCCGATCCCGACCTCAAACTTTATGATGTCGGCCGGGTCGAGGTGCTGGAAGGGCCGCAGGGCACGCTCTATGGCGCGGGATCGCTGGGCGGCATCATCCGCATCATGCCCAACGCGCCCAATCTGGGCGAAATGGGCGGGCAAGTATCGGCGGGGCTGTCCGCGACCCAGCATGGCGATCCTGGCGGCGATCTGTCGGCAACGCTCAACCTGCCGATCGTCGCGGAAAAACTCGCGCTGCGGATCGTGGGCTATGGCGTGCAGGACGGCGGCTATATCGACGACGTCAATCGCGGGAAGGATGACGTCAACCGGACCCGTACCTGGGGCGGCCGCGCAGCGCTGCGCTTTGCCCCGGACGATGACTGGACGATCGATCTCAATGGCGTCTACCAGCAGATAGAGGGCGATGACGCGCAATATGCGACCCGCTCTGTCGGCCGACTGGAGCGCGCCTCTGCTGTCGCCCAACCCTATCGATCCGACTATCTGCTCGGCAATGTCCGCCTCGAAAAGCAGTGGGACAGTTTGCGCTTCGTCTCGTCCACCGGCTTTGTGCGGCACGACCTGTCCGAAAGCTATGACGCGACCCAACCCGGCGGCCCGCCAGCGCTGTTCCGCCAGCGCAATGAAGTCGACATTTTCTCGACCGAAAACCGGCTGGTGCGGGATCTCGACAATGGGTTGGGCTGGATATTGGGCGGCTCCTACCTGCAAAGCACATCGAAAATCTATCGCTCGCTCACCGGCTTTGGTGCCGCCCTGGTCCAGCCGGAGGTGCTACCCGGCGTACCCGTTTTCGGCCGGGGCCAACCGGCGGCGGCGACGGGCGTGCGCAACAGCGTCAAGGAAGCGACGCTGTTCGGCGAAGCGTCGTTCGAGCCGGTCCGAGGACTGATCGCCACCTTCGGCGGCCGCCTGACCAACAGCCGCCTGTCCGGCGAGGCGCTCGATCCGGTCGCCGCCCTCTCGTCGGCCGACCTCGCACGGGCAGAAGCGCAGGCCGATCGCAGCGAGACGATCTTCCTGCCCTCCGCCTCCTTGCTCACCGACGCGATCCCCAACATCACCCTCTACGCCCGCTTTCAGCAGGGTTTTCGCCCCGGCGGCCTCGCCGTCGATGACCAGCGGGTGCGGCGTTTCCAGAATGACCGTATATCGACCGTGGAAAGCGGCTTTCGCATGGGCCTGCCCGGCCGCGATACGATCGCGCTCAGCGCCAACATCGCCTATACCGACTGGCGCGACATCCAGGCCGATGTGACCGACCGGATCGGCCTGCCGACCACGGCCAATATCGGTGACGGACGGCTCTATACACTCGAAGGCCGTATCGTCGCCCGCGCGACGGGACAACTTACGCTTGATGGCAGCATCATCTATAATGACAGCCGCCTGACTCGGCCAGCAGCTTTCATTCGGGCACTTTCCTATGACAACAAGTCGCTCTCAGTCCCCAATGTTGCCAATCTTGGTGGACGAATGGCTTTTGATTATCGCGCGCGCCTGGACGATGAGACCAGCATCCACCTCTCCGGCTCCGCACGCTATGTGGGCAAGTCGCGGCTCGGCGTTGGGCCGGTCCTGGGCCAGACGCAGGGAGATTATGTCGATACCAGCCTGTCGGCCAGTCTGACCCGCGGATCGCTGCAATATTCGCTATCGCTGATCAATGTGTTGGACAGCAACGGCAACCGCTTCTCGCTCGGCACCCCATTTGATCTCAACACGGATTATTCCACGCCGTTGCGCCCGCGCACCGTTCGCGTGGGCATCGATTTCGCTTTCTGAATATTTATTCATCGCAAATCACCACGGAAAGCGCCCCTCGGCATCGTCCCTTCCGCACGCGCGCGCAGAACATGAAGCGCGATACGCAGAGGAGACTATATGCGACATCTACTGGCCTGCACGGCCATAGCATCCGTTCTGGTGGCTATCACAGCGGCGCAGGCGATGGCGGAAACCACCATCGGCACAGCCACCACGGCGGCCGTCAAGACCTCGACCGTTGCAAATGGGGCACCCGACGATATCACCATCAGTTCGGCCGGATCTATCACCCTGACCAGCGGCACCGCGGTCACCATCGACAGCAACAACAAGGTTTCGAATGCGGGGACGATCACGATCAACGATGCCAATGATGTCACTGGCATATTGATCACGCCCGGCACCACCGGCGCGATCACCAACAGCGGCACGATCAACCTGACCGAAGATTATACCGCCACCGATAGCGATAGTGACGGCGACATTGACGGGCCTTTCGCCAAGGGCACAAACAAGAAAGGCATCTGGCTCCAGACAGGTGCGCCGCATATTGGCGACCTCACCCATAGTGGTTCCATCACCATCGAAGGCAATCAGTCTTCAGGCATCCGCCTCGACGGCGCACTGACCGGCAACCTTTCCACCAGCGGCACGATCAGCGTCACCGGCGACAACGGCCATGGCGTGCTAGTGAACGACGTCATCGGCAACGTCACCCTGCGCGGCTCCACGACAGCGGTCGGCGCGAACGGCATCGGCGCGGCACTGCTCGGCGACATTAATGGCGCGCTCAAGATTCAGGGCAGCATCGTCAGCACCGGCTATCGCACGACAACCCGGCCGTCCGACGTCACCAAATTGGATGCCGACGACCTGCTGCAAGGCGGATCGGCCGTCGTCATCGCGGGCAATGTGACCGGCGGCATCATATTTGATGTGCCGCCCACGCTGGACGATAAGGATACCGACATTGACGATGACGGTCTGACCGACAGCACCGAAGGCTCCGCTTCAGTCATTACCTATGGCTCGGCCGCAGCGGTGCAAATCGGGGCGGCGGACAGCGACACGGACATAGGTGCGGTGGTCGCCAACGCATCGGGTTATGGCTTGATCGTCAATGGCGGCATCGGGGGCTATGGCATTTATGACGGGGTTGCCGCCAACGGCCTGGTCATCGGGGGACTTGGTGGCGATGTCGATATCGCCAAGGGTATGCTCGTCAAGGGCACGGTTGCCGCCATCTCCTACGACAGCGACGCCACGGCGCTGCGCCTTGGGTCCGGTGCCAAAGCGGACATAGTGGACATCAGCGGCACCATCGGCGCCACGGGGTCATCGAAGGAAAATACCAGCGCGCGCGGCCTGGTGATAGATAGCGGCGCGACGGTCGGGTCGATCAAGATCAGTGGCACGGTCGCTGCCTCTGCGCTTGACGATGAGAAGGGAGCGGCGGTCGCCATCATCGATTCATCGGGCACGCTATCCAGCCTGTCGAACACCGGCCGGATCAGCGCGCTCGGCGGCCTTACCAACACCGCGATTGATCTCAGCGCCAACGACAGCGGAGTCACCGTAACCCAGGCGCTTGCCTCCGCCACCGCCAGCACGCCCCAGATTGTGGGCGACATTCGGCTGGGATCAGGCAATGACGTCATGACCATATCGGCGGGCAGCATCACGGGCAATGTCAGCCTTGGGGCCGGTAACGATGCCCTCACGCTTTCGGGCAGTTCCAGCCTGACCGGGAATGTTGCCTTTGGAACGGGGGCTGTGGATCTGACCCTGGCGGACACTGCCCGTCTGATCGGAAATGTGGATTTTGGTGGGGGCGCTGGTTCGCTGACTTTGAACGGGACATCGTCTCTGAATGGCGCGATCAGCAATAGCGGCAATATGGCGGTGACGCTCAACGGCGGCACGCTCAATAGCAGCAATACAGGCAGCATCGCGCTCGGTTCGCTGTCAGCCAGCGGCACATCGACCATCGGGGTTACGATTGACGGGAATACAGGCACCAACACCGTTTATGACGTCGCTGGCGCGGCCAATTTTGCGAGCGGATCACAGGTCAAGGTTCAGCTTAATCAAGTCGGAAACGCCGAGGGCGACTATGTCATCTTGCGTGCCGGCACACTCAGCGGAGCGCCGACGCTCGGCACTGCGGCCCTGCTGCCATATATGTTCAAGGGCAGCGTTGCAGGTGACAGCACGGCAGGCACTGTTACGCTGTCGGTCGCGGCCAAGAGCGTGACGGACCTTGGCCTTTCCGGGTCGTTGGCGCGAGCCTATTCCGCCATCTTCAACGCGCTCGACAATGATGCCGCCATTGCCGACGCCTATCTTGCCATCACCGACGGCGACACGCTGAACGCCAATTTGCGCCAGATGCTGCCCGATCATGCGGGGGGCACGTTCGAAGCGGTCACATCAGGTTCGCGTGCCACCGCCCGCATCTTGTCCGATCCCAACGGCATCTATCGAACGCAGGACGGCCGTCTTGGCTTCTGGCTGCAACAGGTGGCTTTCGGTAGCAGCAAAAGCATAGGCAACACAGCCTCCTATGACATTAACGGCTGGGGCGCTGGCGGCGGCGTGGAGTATCTGACCGATCTTGGCGCATTTGGCGGCTCGATTGCCTATATTCACGGCAGCGATTCCGGTGGCGGAGCGGACAATGCAGTCGATTCCGACCAATATGAACTGGCCGCCCACTGGCGGGGGCAATGGGGGCCTTTGTTGGCCTTTGCACGGCTGTCTGCCGCGCATATCGGCTTCACCGGCACCCGTCACTTCGCCAATGGCGACGTGACCCGCACCGCCGATGGTGACTGGAACGGCAAACTCTATTCGGCGACTGCGGGCGCGTCCTATCAGATGCAGATGGGCCGATTCAGCCTGCGTCCAGCGCTTGGCATCGACTATTATCGCTTGACGGAAAAGGGCTATAGCGAGACCGGCGGCGGCGATGCCTTCAACCTCACCGTGCTTGGTCGCACCAGCGATGAAACCACGGCCAACGGCACGGTCACGGCGGGATACGACTTTGGCAGCCTCAAGCCGGAAGATGGCTGGCTGCGGCTGGAACTGGAGGGCGGCCGTCGCCAGATCATCGGTGGATCGCTCGGCGATACAGTGGCCTATTTCAAGGATGGCGACCGCTTCACCCTGAGCGCGGAAGACCGCACCAATGGCTGGACCGGCCGCGCCCGCCTTTATGGCGGCACCGAAACATTCCGCGTGGGCGGCGAATTCGGCGCAGAAGAACAACAAAATCATGTCGCCATATCGTTTAGAGCGACGGTAAACTTCGTCCTGTGACGTCCTGACTATGAAAGGACGGGCCACACCCCACAGACCCTCCCGGTCCGTCCTTTCCGCCCCGGCAATATCCCTCCCCAAGGGCACCGGGCACAAAAGAGGGGCGTCACCGCTAGACCCGGTGGCGCCCCTTATTCTTGTGAACGGGCGGAAATTATTCTGCCTTTACCTCGACCGGCTTCAACTTGGCGCTGAGCGCGTCGAACCCGGCCTTGTCGGCCGGCGACAGGTTGGGGCGCCCCGCCATGATTCCCATCGAAATACTGCATTTGGAATAATAGGTTTCGCCCGGCTCGATCTCCAGCCGCAGCGTATCGGTCGCCTCGCTCTTGACCGAATATTCGTGGATGCCGGGGTCGGCATAGACGACGGCGAATTTACCCGGCGGCAAGCTGGTCAGACGCTCCCCCTTTTCATGCACCGCGCAGGAAATAGCCGCCCCCACCAGGCCGCCCTTGCGGAAGAAGATGATCTTCCCCTTCCCTTCGGGCATGTCGGATACCGGCGCTGCCGCCGCCGTCGGATCGGACGGAACGGCTGGGTCAACCGCCGCATCCTGCGCGATCGCAGACGTGCCGCAGCCGACCATTACCAATGCCAGAAACATGTGACTCTTCATAACATTACCCCCCATTGTGAATTTCAATGTTCGCCGTCTGGCAGAACGAATGGAATGTCGGCCACCAATTTGGCCTGCCCTCGCGTACCTGCAGGCACGACCACCTCGCTGCCTACCATGAAAAGCACGACCGGCACCGCAACCAGGCCGACCAAAACAGCCTCATTTGTGCGGCTTTCACCGGATTGAGCAAAACGGAAGCTGCGCAGCGCGATCTTCTGTCCTTGATACTCGACGAAACGCGCCGCCAATATCAACTCGCCAGCCTTACCCGCCGCGCGAGCGCGGGCGGCGTGGATGACCTCCCCCTCCCCCAGCGCACCATCAGGCACGACGACGGCCCCATTGAAAGCCACCGGCACGGTCGTGCGGATGCGGAAGCGGTCGCCCGACTTGGACAATTTGGAATTGAGCGGGTCAAGTATCTCGAAATCGACATAGGTGCCGGCTGGCACCGCTGTCGCCGTTGGTGCGAGCGTCGCAACGATCGGGTCGGTCCCGGCATAGGCTGGTATCGAAATAGCCAGCCCGAAAGCCGCAGCGAATAATCGCCCCGTGCGCCGCATCATCCCCCCTGTTCACGCCGCCAATCCCCCGATTCGCTATGGCGTAAACAGATGCTTATCGCGCGTCTTTACAGTCGTATAGAGGGAAGCGAGCGATCAGCCCGCCAACCCCTTCTTCACCAGTTCGTTGACCACCTGCGGGTTGGCCTTGCCCTGCATTGCCTTCATCGTCTGGCCGACGAAGAAGCCGAACAGCGCTTCCTTGCCGCCCTTATATTGCGCGACCTTGTCGCCATTGTCCGCGAGAACCTTGGCCACCGCCGCTTCGATCGCGCCGGTGTCCGACGTCTGCTTCATGCCGCGATCTTCCACGATCTTGGCTGGTGCATCGCCGGTTTCCAGCATGATCTCGAACACCTGCTTGGCGAGCGATCCCGACAGCGTGCCGTCGGCGACCAGCGCCAGCAATTCGGCGGCCTGTGAGGGACTTACCGGGCTTTCCTCCAGGCTTTTGCCAAGGCGGTTGAGCGCACCATAAAGGTCCGACAGCAGCCAGTTCGCCGCTGCCTTCGCGACATCGCTCTCGCTCTTCTTCTGCGCGGCGGCGCTCTGCGTCACCAGCAGTTCGAACCAGCGCGCGGTGTCGGCGTCCGCCGTCAGCGTCGCGGCATTATAGGCCGACAGGCCCAGCGCCTGCTCATAGCGCTTGCGCTTGGCATCGGGCAGTTCGGGCAGCGAGGCGCGGCATTCGGCCAGAAACGCCTCGTCCAGTTCGATCGGCAACAGGTCGGGATCGGGGAAGTAGCGATAGTCATGCGCATCTTCCTTCGACCGCATCGACCGCGTTTCGCCCCGGTCGGGATCGTAGAGCCGGGTTTCCTGCACGATCTTGCCGCCCGCCTCCAGCACATCGACCTGACGGTTCGCCTCATGCTCGACCACGGCCATGACGAAGCGGACGGAATTGACGTTCTTCGTTTCAGTGCGGGTGCCGAATGCTTCGCCGGGCTTGCGGACCGACACGTTCACGTCAGCGCGCATCGACCCCTGGTCCATATTGCCGTCGCACGAGCCGACATAGCGCAGGATCGTCCGCAGCTTCGCCAGATAAGCCCCTGCTTCTGCGGGCGATCGCATGTCCGGCTTCGACACGATCTCCATCAGCGCGACGCCGGAGCGGTTGAGATCGACATAGGAGCTGGTGGGATGCTGATCATGCATCAACTTGCCCGCATCCTGTTCAACATGGATCCGCTCGACCCCGATAACCTTGGTGCTGGTGTCCGGGTTCTTCTCGTCCAGCACGATCTCGATCTGCCCTTCACCCACGATCGGATGATAGAGCTGGCTGATCTGATAGCCCTGCGGCAGATCGGCATAGAAATAATTTTTCCGGTCGAACCGCGACCATCTGTTGATCTGCGCCTCGATCGCCATGCCGGTGCGCACCGCCTGACGGATGCACTCGCGATTGGGCACGGGCAACATGCCGGGCATCGCCGCATCGACCAGCGACACCTGCGTATTGGGCTCGGCCCCGAACGCGGTCGCGGCACCGGAAAACAGCTTGGCATTGGTGGTGATCTGGGCATGCACCTCCAGGCCGATCACGACCTCCCACTCGCCGGTTGCGCCCTGGATGCGATAGGTTGATTCAGTCATGAATTTACTTGTTCCGCTTCGGTTTGGCGGCGCGAAAAGCAGCCTGTCCATAATCGTTGATGAAAAACTCAACCGCTCCGCCAGCCTTTAATCCCATGGCGCGCCGTATATCGAGCGGGATAAAGATATGCCCTTGCTGATCCATGATCGTAGATTTGCGACAACGCATAGCGATGGCCTTTCCTCAAGGGCATTTTTCGATATGTGAACTACCTTGTACGCCCCCCGCCCAAAAACAAGATTGTTTCTTCAATCTCATTTTGCAGCAAGTCAGCGCGCGCTCCTCGAACATCAATATCTCGCAGAGCACGAATAATTACTTCCGAATAATCTGGAAATTTTCTTAATTCATAACAAACAGCGACATTCCCAAGAACCGATTTCCCGCTAGTTCCAAGCTCACACATCAGTCTGTGCAGCTTTTCAAATTCCCGATATTTTTGCTCTCTGCGCTGAGTTGCGACGTACTGCACAGCGGCCCAAGCCATTGCCAGCAAAGGAACTACGATCCCCGCCCATGCAATCCAGTCTTGGACACTAGACAGCTTCATCTCACCACCACTTGTCCGGCCGCGCCACGAACCCCGCACGTTCTTCAATCGCCAATCCCGCGTTCAGTACCGTTTGCTCGTCCAGCGCCTTGCCGATGATCTGTAAGCCCAGCGGCAAGCCCTGACTGTCCACGCCACCGGGCACCGACATGGCGGGCAGCCCCGCCAGCGACGCGGGCACAGTGAAGACATCGTTCAGATACATGGCCAGCGGATCAGCCTGCTTCTCGCCCAGCGTGAAGGCGGCGCTTGGCGCGGTCGGGGTCAGCAGCAGGTCGCATTGTTCAAACGCCCGGTCAAAATCGCGCGCGATCAGCGCCCGGACCTTCTGCGCCTGTGTATAATAAGCGTCGTAGAAACCGGCCGACAGCACATAGGTGCCGATCATGATGCGGCGCTTGACCTCCGGGCCGAACCCGGCAGCGCGGGTTGCGGCATACATGTCCTGCAAGCCTGCGCCATCGGGCAGGTCGCGCTGGCCATAGCGCACGCCGTCATAGCGGGCGAGGTTGGACGAGGCTTCGGCGGGCGCGATGATATAATAGGTCGGCAGCGCATATTTGGTATGCGGCAGCGACACCTCCACCACACTCGCGCCAGCGTCCTTGAGCCAAGCAATCCCCTGATCCCACAGCGCGGCGATTTCCGGGTTCAGGCCATCGGGGCGATATTCCTTGGGAATACCGACCGTCTTGCCCTTGAGATTGCTGGACAATCCCGCTTCCCACTGCGGCACCGGCAGGTCGAGCGAGGTCGAATCCTTGGGATCGAACCCGGCCATGACTTCCAGCAGCAACGCATTGTCGCGCACCGTGCGCGCCATCGGCCCGGCTTGGTCGAGCGACGAGGCGAAGGCGACGATGCCCCAGCGCGAGCAGCGGCCATAGGTCGGCTTGATGCCGCTGATCCCGGTAAAGGCGGCAGGCTGGCGGATCGATCCGCCGGTATCGGTGCCGGTCGCCGCCGGGCAAAGCCGCGCCGCAATCGCGGACGACGACCCTCCCGAAGAACCGCCGGGGGCCAAGGCCGAATTGTCGCCGCCGTCGCGCTTCCAAGGGCTAATGACGTTGCCATAATAGCTGGTCTCGTTGGACGATCCCATGGCGAACTGGTCGAGGTTCAGCTTACCCAGCATGCCCGCGCCCGCATCCCACAGCTTGGCCGACACGGTCGACTCGTAAGTCGGCACGAACCCTTCGAGCATGTGGCTGGCCGCCGTGGTCTGCACGCCCTGCGTGCAGAAGAGATCCTTCATGCCGATCGGCACGCCCGAAAGCGGCTTCACATCGCCCGCCGCCAGCGCCTTGTCCGCAGCATCGGCGGCTTCCAGCGCCTTTTCCGGGGTTTCGACGATGAAGGCGTTGAGCGCCTTGGCAGCCGCAACATTGGCGTTGAAGCCCTCGGCGACTTCGCGCGCGGAAAAATCGCCTGCGCGGAACCCGTCGCGAATTTCGGCTACGGTAAGGTCTGTAAGGTCAGTCATGCAAAAACTTCCGTTCGCCCTGAGCCTGTCGAAGGGCCGTACTTCACTTCAAAAAAGGGCTGGGCTTCGACAAGCTCAGCCCGAACGGTGAAAGTGATGGTCACTCGATAACCTTCGGCACCGCAAAAAATCCATGTTCGGCCTGGGACGCGTTCGCCAGCACCTTGTCGCGGACATTGCCGTCGGTCACGACGTCGTCGCGCAAGCGCTGGCGATTGGGGATGACGGCGGTCATCGGCTCGACGCCGCTGACGTCCACCTCGCCCAATTGCTCCACCCAGCCAAGGATGTTGTTGAGTTCGGGCACCATCGCCTCGGCTTCGGCGTCGGTCACCGAAATGCGCGAGAGGCTGGCGATCTTTTTTACGGTCTGAAGGTCTATCGACATGGGCCATGCCGCTACCACCCGCTTCCCTCCGCTTCAAGCGGGTTTCGCGCCTCTTGCGCGCGCGCGCAGCTTGCGTAAGACAGGGGCGCGCAAATGGGGGCCGCATCGCCCCTTAATTCGGAGAGCATCGGGTGGCCCGCAAATTTCTCTATGTCATCGCAACCCTTGTGGTTCTGGTGATCGCGGCGTTCGCCATCTATGCGATCTGGGGCATGCAATTGATCCGTGCCGTGATGGTACCGCGCGAAGAATTTGCCGATCTCGCCCCGCTCCCCGCCAATGCCTATGCCGACGCCAAAATGTGGGTCGCCCGTCCCGACATCATCCAGAACAACCCGGCGCTCTGGACCCCGGCAGGTGTGACCAATCCCGCTCTGCCCCAAAAGGCGGCAGTCTTCTTCATCCATCCCACCAGCTATATTACCACTTTTGGCGATGCCCATTGGAATGCGTCGCTGGACGAAAAGGAAGCCGACGCTACCGCCCGGCGCTTCGTGATGAGCCAGGCCAGTGCCTTTAATGCAGCCGGAAGCGTGTGGGCACCCCGCTATCGACAGGCCAATTATGGGGCGTTCCTGACCAGCAAACCTGCTGGTGACAAGGCGCTGGCGGCTGCCTATCGCGACGTCGTCCAGGCCTTTGCCGCCTTCCTCGCGGCAAACCCCAGCGGCCCGCTGATGCTTGCCGGGCATAGTCAAGGCTCCCGTCACCTGTTGCAACTGCTGCGGGAAGAAGTGGCGGGCAAGCCCATCGCTGAAAGGGTCGCGGCGGTATATGCGGTCGGTTGGCCGGTATCGGTTGAAGCGGACTTGCCGGCACTGGGCCTGCCCGCCTGCGCCCATGCCGCCCAGGCGCACTGCATCGTCAGTTGGCAAAGCTATGCCGAACCCGCCGATCCATCGGCGGTGGTGGAGAGTTTCGAACGCAAGACCGGCTATACCGGCAAACCGCGCAAGGGCACCCACATGCTTTGCACCAACCCCATCACCGGCGCGTTCAACGGGGCGGCACCGGCCAGCGCCAACAAGGGTACGCTGGATGCACGCGAGGAAGGGCAACCGCCGAAGCTGCTGACCGGCGTCGTCCCCGCGCGGTGCGACACCAGTGGCGTGCTGATGATTGGCGAGCCGGTCGACATGGGGCCGTTCACCCTGCCCGGCAATAATTATCATGTCTATGATTACAGCCTGTTCTGGGGCAATGTGCGCGCCGACGCACAACAAAGGCTCGCCGCCTTTTTACAGAAATGACATTTTGACATCATGCCATTGGTAACGACGGATCGCGTGGCCTTTCGCGAGGCCTTGCCGCAGGGTGGCCGTCTGGTCGGCATGGATGTCGGCACCAAGACGATCGGCCTCGCGCTATGCGACGCGCGCTGGTCGATCGCCAGTCCCGCCCACACCATCACACGCAGTAAATTCAGCAAGGACAAGCTGCTGCTGGCGGCCTTCATTACCGAGCAGCAGGTCAAGGGCATCGTCATCGGTCTGCCCCTCAACCTCGACGGCACCAGCAGCCCACGCAGCCAGTCGAGCCGCGCCTTCGCGCATAATCTGGCGGATTTCGGCCTGCCGGTCCTGCTCTGGGACGAACGCTGGTCGACCCAGGCCGTGACCCGCACCTTGCTGGAGGCCGATGCCAGCCGCGCCCGCCGAGACGTGCTGATCGACAAGCTGGCGGCGAGCTATATCCTTCAGGGTGCCATTGACGGGTTGGTCGCCGGGTTGGAATAGCTCACCCCTCGAACGCCGCGATGATCGGGCATGGTCCCTCGTCCGACGCATGGCATTGCCGCGCCAGCCGCTCCAGCGCCGCGCGCGCCGTCTGCATCTCGGCAATCTTCGCGTCCAGCGCGGCGATCCGTTCCGACGCCAATTCCCGCGCCCTCGCCCGGTCCTGCCCGGCATCCAGATGCAGCAATTCGCCAATCTGCTCCAGCGTGAACCCCGCCCGCTGCGCGCCGCGAATGAAGCCCAGCCGTCGCGCGTCCGCCGCGCCGTAGCGCCGGATGCCTGCGCCCCGCTCCGGCGTGGCGAGCAGGCCGCGCCGCTGATAGTAGCGCACCGTCTCCACCCCGACCCCGCTGCTGCGCGCGAGTGCGGAAATCGTCATGCTCATCCCTTGACTCCGTACCATGGTCCGCACCCTATATGGGTGGCATGCCCCCTTTGACCAAGGATATGCCATCATGACCCAAGCCCGATCCGCCGCCATCTACCGCATGGTGATGCCTGGCCACATCTGCCCCTATGGCATCAAGGCGCGCTGGCTGCTCAAGCGACGCGGCTATGTGGTGGAGGACCATTGGCTCACCAGCCGTGCGGAAACCGATGCGTTCAAGGCGACGCATGACGTCAAGACGACACCGCAAATCTTCATCGATGGCCAACGGATCGGCGGTCATGACGACCTCCGCCGCTTTCTCGGTCTTAAAGTGCGCGATCCCGATGCGACCAGCTATGTACCCGTCCTCGCCGTCTTTGCGGTGGCCGCGCTGCTGGCGCTGGCGGTCAACTGGCTGACCTTCGCCCCGCTCATTGCCTTCGTCACGGTCGAGCGTTTCATCGCCATCGCCATGATGCTGCTCGCCATGCTGAAATTGCAGGATGTCGATCGCTTCGCGACGATGTTCCTGAACTATGACCTGCTCGCCCGCCGCCTACCGCCCTATGGCCGCGCCTACCCGTTCCTGGAATTGGGCGCAGGCGTGCTGATGCTCACCCGCACGCTCGACTGGCTGTCGATCCCCGTCGCGCTCGCCATCGGCGGCATCGGGGCGGTGTCGGTGTTCAAGGCCGTCTATCTCGAAAAGCGCACGCTCAAATGCGCCTGCGTCGGCGGCAGCAGCAACGTCCCGCTCGGCTTCGTGTCGCTCACCGAAAATGTGATGATGGTGGCGATGGCCCTATGGATGGTGGCAGGCATCCATTGAACATAAGGCGCGGATGCTGACAGGCATCCATCCAACGGGTCGCGCAGGGTGATGCCAGGGTCCAGGGTCTTACCGACCTCAGTCGACAACCCAATCGGCCGACGCGATCCCCTGTGCATAAAGCAGCACTGACAGGTCGCCATGGACGATCTCGGCGGCGGCGGCGGCGCGCGTCACCGGCTTGGCATGATAGGCGACGCCCAACCCTGCCCCTTCGATCATCGGAATGTCGTTCGCGCCGTCGCCCACAGCGAGGGTCAGCGCCCGGTCGATGCCGCCCGCGATGGCCGCTTCCAGCTCCGCCCGCTTGCGCGCCGCATCGACGATCGGGCGGGTGACGGTGCCCAGCAACGCGCCGTCGGCAATCTCCAGCACATTGGCCACATGCATGTCGAAGCCGATCTCGGCCGCCACCGGCCCGGTAAAGCGGGTGAAGCCGCCCGACACCAGCAAGGTCCGCGCGCCCCGCGCCTTCATCGTGCGGACCAGCGCCTTCGCGCCGCCCATGATGACCACCCGCTCTTGCCGACACTGGTCGATCGCGCTGTCAGGTAGGCCCTTGAGCAACGCGACACGGCCATGCAGCGCGCCTTCGAAATCCAGTTCCCCGCGCATCGCCCGCTCGGTGATCTCGGCGATCTGCGGCTTGATCCCGGCATAGTCGGCCAGTTCGTCGATACACTCGACGGTGATCATGGTCGAATCCATGTCGGCGATCAGCAGCGTCTTTGCGCGCCCCGCGACCGGCTGGACGATCACGTCGATGCCCTGCCCGATATCGGCCAATGCCGCGCGCGCCGCCACAGGATCAACGGCGAAGAACAGGTCCGCCGCCTTGTCGCGGTCGAGCCACAGGCTCTCACCGGGCTGGCACCCGGCCTGCGCCAGCCGATCGGCGGCCGCCGCAATATCCCCCTGCCCGATCGAGCCACTTGCCACTAAGGTCGCGACGAACATGAACACTCCTGACACACAGCAGGGCGAATCCCGCCCACGGGTCGCGCTTATTGCCGGGCCGACCGCCAGCGGCAAGAGCGCGCTGGCCATCGCCCTTGCCAAAGCCACGGACGGCATCGTCATCAACGCTGATGCCAGCCAAGTCTATGCCGACCTGACCATCCTGTCCGCACGGCCAAGCGCGGACGAGATGGGCGACGTGCCCCACCGGCTGTTCGGCCATATCGACGGGGCACAGGCCTGCACCGCGCCGCGCTGGGCGGCCGAGGCGAAGGCGCAGATCGCCGCCGCAAAAGAACAAGGCCGCCTGCCTATCCTCGTCGGAGGCACGGGGCTGTATATCCGCACATTGCTCGACGGCATCGCGCCGGTGCCGGATATCGACCCGGACATACGTTCAACGGTGCGCGCCTTACCCGTTGCGGAGGCCCATGCCGCGCTGACCCGTGAAGACCCGGAGGCCGCCGCTCGCCTGGCTCCGGCCGATACCACCCGCGTCGCTCGCGCGCTGGAGGTTGTACGGTCCACGGGCAAGCCGTTGAAACAGTGGCAGCAGCATAAGAGCGGCGGCATCGCCGACCAGATCACCCTCGCCCCCATGATCCTGCGTCCGCCGCGCGACTGGCTGATCGAGCGGTGCGACCGGCGTTTCGTGCAGATGATCGACGCGGGCGCGATCGAAGAGGTCGAGGCGCTGCTCGCCCGCCACCTCCACCCCGACCTGCCGGTCATGCGCGCGATCGGCGTGCCGGAAATTCGCGCCTGGATCATGGGTGAGATCGAGCGGGAAACGATGATCGAACGCGGCGCGCTCGCCACCCGCCAATATGCCAAGCGCCAATATACCTGGTTCACCAACCAGCCCCCGCCGCACTGGCCGCGTGAAATACGAGAAATTAATAATAAGGTCATCACTAAATTGGCAATTATATTACAAAGATAGCGCTTGACCCGTCATTTTATGTCCATTAGAGGCTGCCACCTTGCTATCGCAGGTCCGCTGTCGCAAAGGACGGGGCTTGCATCATTTGAGAAGGATTTATCGTGGCCGAAAAGAGCGGCGCGGACATATTGGTTGAATGCCTGATCGATCTCGGTGTCGAGGTCGTGTTCGGCTATCCCGGCGGCGCAGTGCTGCCGATTTATGACGCGCTCTACAATCACCCCACGATCAAGCATGTGCTGGTCCGCCATGAACAGGGCGCGACCCACATGGCGGAGGGCTATGCCCGCTCGACCGGCAAGCCCGGCGTCGTCCTGGTCACCTCCGGCCCCGGCGCGACCAATGCGGTCACCGGCATCACCGACGCGCTGATGGATTCGATCCCCATGGTCGTCATCACGGGTCAGGTGCCCACGCAACTGATCGGCACCGATGCCTTTCAGGAAGCGGACACGGTCGGCATCACGCGCCACTGCACCAAGCATAATTATCTGGTGAAAGACCCCGGCAAGCTGGCGGGCGTCGTTCATGAGGCATTTCATATCGCCACCACCGGACGCCCCGGCCCGGTCGTCATCGACATTCCCAAGAATGTCCAGATCGCGACCGCGCCCTATAAGCGTCCCGAACCCGTCCAGCATGCCAGCTACCGCCCGCAGATCAAGGCGGACGCGGCGGGCATCGACGCGGCCGTCGAAATGCTGGCCGCGGCCGAGCGCCCCATCTTCTACACTGGCGGCGGCGTCATCAACTCCGGCCCGCAGGCCAGCGCCCTGCTGCGCGAACTTGCCGCGCTCACCGGCGCGCCCGTCACCTCGACCCTGATGGGCCTGGGCGCCTTCCCGGCATCGTCCGACCAGTGGCTGGGCATGTTGGGGATGCACGGCACCTATGAAGCCAATTGGGCGATGAACCAAGCCGACCTCATCCTGTGCGTCGGCGCGCGTTTCGATGATCGCGTCACCGGCCGCCTCGACGCCTTCGCGCCCAACAGCCGCAAGGTCCATATCGATATCGACCGCAGTTCGATCAACAAGATCGTTGATGTCGATGTCGCCATCCAGGCCGACGTCGCCAGCGCGCTCGACGACATGATCGCCCTGTGGAAGCAGCGCGGCCATGAACAGGCCGACCTGTCGGCATGGTGGGACCGGATCGCGGAATGGCGGACGAAAAAGTCGCTCGCTTATGTCGAAAACGGCACCGAAATCATGCCTCAGCGCGCGATCGCGGACCTCTACACCGCGTGTCAGGCGACCGGCAAGGATGTCATCATCACCACCGAAGTCGGCCAGCATCAAATGTGGGCGGCGCAGCATTTCGGTTTCGAAGCCCCCAATAAATGGCTGACCTCCGGGGGCCTCGGCACGATGGGCTATGGCTTCCCCGCCGCCATCGGCGCGCAGATGGGCAATCCCGACAGCCTCGCCATCTGCATCGCGGGCGACGCCTCGGTTCAGATGAACATTCAGGAAATGGGCACCGCCAGCCAATATCGCCTGCCCGTCAAGCTGTTCATCCTGAACAATGAATATATGGGCATGGTCCGCCAGTGGCAGGAACTGACCTATGAAAGCCGCTATTCCAACAGCTATTCCGACAGCCTGCCCGATTTCGTGAAACTGGGCGAGGCCTATGGCTGGACCGGCATCCGCATCGAACAGCCGGGCGACCTGGAAGCGGGCATCCGCCAGATGCTGGAAACGCCGGGGCCGGTGATCGTCGATTGCCGCGTCGCCAAACTGTCCAACTGTTTCCCCATGATCCCGTCGGGCGCGGCCCATACCGAAATGATGCTCGATCCCAACCAGATCGCGGGCATCATGTCGGATGAGGCGAAGGCCTTAGTATGAGGATGGGGGTGTGACGCAGCACCTCCAGTTGCGCGTCCATGTCAGCGAACCGTGGGATTTCGAGCGGATCGCGGGCACGGCCGAGCTGTCGGGCTGGACCATCGACCATGCCGACCCGGCCAATGACGAATGGGTCGTGCATCTGGACGAAGGGTTCGACTTTCACGAGCGGCATATCGGCACGCTGCTGGTCGGTCCCCGCTATGTCGGCGAACATCTCCACCGGATGTTCGATGCGGTGGCGGGACTGCCCGTCCGCGTCGCGCACCGGCAGGATGATGGCTGGCATTATGCCTTTACGGCGATGATTTCGGAACGGGCAGAACCCAGTGACGCCCATGACGATAGGAATGACGGGACAGCCAAGTGATGCATATCCAGGAAGAATTGAACCAGCGGCACGTCCTGTCGCTGACCGTTTCGAACGAAGCGGGCATTTTGGCGCGCATCGCGGGCCTGTTCACCGCGCGCGGCTATAATATCGACAGCCTGACCGTGGCGGACATCACCGACGATCATAGCGTCAGCCGCATCACCATCGTCACCAACGGCCCGCCCAAGGTGATCGACCAGATCATCGCCCAGCTCGACCGACTGGTCCCCGTTCACAAGGTCACCGATCTGACCGAAGTCGGCCCCTTCGTCGAACGCGAACTGGCGCTGGTCAAGGTAAAGGGCACGGGCGAAGACCGGATCGAAGCGCTGCGCCTGGCCGACGTGTTCCGCGCCAAGGTGGTCGATACGACGATCGAAAGCTTCATCTTCGAAATCACCGGCACCACCGACAAGATCGACAATTTCGTGGGGCTAATGCGCCAGATCGGCCTGGTCGAAGTCGGCCGTACCGGCGTCGTCGGCCTGATCCGGGGCAAGGAACCGGTGTAACCACTTCCCCTCTCCCCTGCGGGGAGAGGGTTGCGCAGACTTGGCAGCTTGCTGCCTAGTCGAAGCTGGGAGAGGGGGCACGACGTTTCAGCGTCCCCACCCCCGCTCCAACTTCATCTAGGCCCGGCTGCGCCGAGCCAAGATTTCATATCCTCTCCCCGGCGGGGCGAGGAGATACGTTCGAGGGAAGAGACAGTCATGAAGGTTTATTACGATCACGATGCGGACATCGGCCTGATCAAGGGCAAGAAGGTCGCGATTTTGGGCTATGGTTCGCAGGGTCATGCCCATGCGCAGAATCTGCGTGACAGCGGCGTCGCCGAAGTCGCCATTGCGCTGCGCGCCGGGTCCGCCTCCGCCAAGAAGGCCGAGGGTGCAGGCTTTAAGGTCATGCCGAACGCGGAAGCCGCCGCCTGGGCCGACGTGTTCATGATACTGGCCCCCGACGAGCATCAGGCCGCCATCTATGCCGACGACGTCCATGCCAACCTGCGCCCCGGCGCGGCGCTGGCCTTCGCCCATGGTCTCAACGTCCATTTCGGCCTGATCGAGCCGCGCAAGGACGTGGACGTCATCATGATCGCGCCCAAAGGCCCCGGCCACACCGTGCGCGGCGAATATGTGAAGGGCGGCGGCGTCCCCTGCCTGATCGCGATCCATCAGGATTCAACCGGCAACGCCCACGACATCGCCCTGTCCTACGCCAGCGGCGTCGGCGGCGGTCGCAGCGGCATCATCGAAACCAACTTCCGCGAGGAATGCGAAACCGATCTGTTCGGCGAACAGGCCGTGCTGTGCGGCGGCGCGACCGCGCTGGTCCAGGCCGGGTTCGAAACGCTGGTCGAAGCCGGTTATGCGCCGGAAATGGCCTATTTCGAATGTCTGCACGAACTCAAGCTGATCGTCGACCTGATGTATGAAGGCGGCATCGCCAACATGCGCTATTCGATCTCGAACACCGCCGAATATGGCGATATCAAGACCGGCCCGCGCATCATCACCGAAGAAACCAAGAAGGAAATGAAGCGCGTCCTGGCCGACATCCAGTCGGGCCGCTTCGTCAAGGACTTCGTCCTCGACAACCGCGCCGGTCAGCCGGAACTCAAGGCCAGCCGCATCGCGGCCCAGCGCCATCCGATCGAGGAAACGGGTGCCAAGCTGCGCGCCATGATGCCCTGGATCGGTGCAAACAAGCTGGTGGATCAGGAAAAGAACTGATCTTTTGTCTTATCCCTCCGAACGAAGCGCACAGCTTCGTTCGAAGGGATAGGACATCGTCTGTGATTGGCGATAAGCCCTATTGCAGGACGGGCCGGATCATCGGCGCATTCTTGCGGAGGCGGACGCCGTCGCAATCCGGCTCACCACAGGTACAGGCTTCCAGCGTGTAGCGGACACCGCACATGACCAGCGTATCGCGATCAAAACTATAGTTGGAAATTCCCGCTCGCTCGACTTTTTCCTGAGCCATGGCCTTGAGAGACATGCGAGTCCTACCCTTCCTGTTGGACCTCAATAGTTGATGCTGCGCTGCACAATGTCAATTAACCGACATTGGTTCCGACAATATTTGTCATAATATTGTCTTGTGAATGCCACGGCTCGGCGTAGCGCATACACCCGCTTGCACCCGGCGCGCTCGCCTCCCATATGCCGCCCATGAACGACCAACATCGCAACGCCATGCCGGTCTGGCATGGCACCACCATCATGTCCGTCCGCAAAAACGGCAAAGTCGTCGTCGCTGGCGATGGCCAGGTCTCGATGGGCCAGACCGTAATGAAGCCTAACGCCCGCAAAGTGCGCCGCCTGCATGACGGCTCCGTTATTGGCGGCTTTGCTGGTGCGACGGCGGACGCCTTCACCCTCTTCGAGCGGCTGGAAGCCAAGCTGGAGCGGCATAATGGGCAGTTGATGCGCTCGGCCGTGGAGTTAGCCAAGGACTGGCGCACCGACAAATATCTGCGCAATCTGGAAGCCATGATGATCGTCGCGGACAAGGATGTAACACTGATCCTGACCGGCAATGGCGACGTGCTGGAGCCGTTGAACGGCGTTGCGGCGATTGGATCGGGCGGCAATTTCGCGCTGGCCGCAGCGCGGGCGCTGGTGGACTATGAGGCGGATGCCGAAGCATTGGCGCGCAAGGCGATGGCCGTTGCGGCGGATATTTGCGTCTATACCAATGATCAACTGACGATCGAGACGCTGGACAGCGCAACCTGATCCCACCCATGTTGCAAGCGATTGCTGCGCAATCGCACCCACCCCCTGCCCCTCCCTTGAAAGGGAGGGGGGAGTTTTGGAATGAACGATAATCTGACCCCCAAAGCCATCGTTGCGGCGCTTGACGCGCATATCATCGGCCAGAAGGATGCCAAGCGCGCTGTCGCTGTCGCGCTGCGCAATCGCTGGCGGCGGCAGCATTTGCCCGACGATCTGCGCGACGAGGTGACGCCCAAGAATATCCTGATGATCGGGCCGACGGGATGCGGCAAGACCGAGATCAGCCGCCGCTTGGCGAAGCTGGCCGATGCTCCGTTCGTAAAGGTGGAAGCGACCAAATTCACCGAGGTCGGCTATGTCGGCCGCGACGTCGAACAGATCGTCCGCGACCTGGTCGAGGAAGCGGTGCGGCTGGAGAAGGACCGCCGCCGCGAAGCGGTGCGCGAAGCGGCATCGGAGGCGGCCATGAACCGCCTGCTGGACGCGCTGACGGGCAAGGAAGCGAGCGAGGCGACGCGGCTGTCGTTCCGCCAGAAGATCGAAGCGCATCAGATGAATGAGGTCGAAGTCGAGGTGGAAATTGCCGACAGCCCGTCAATGCCGATGGATATTCCCGGCATGGGCGGCCAGATCGGCATGATCAACCTGTCCGACATGATGTCCAAGGCGTTGGGTCAGAATCAGAAGAAGCGCCGCAAGCTGCGCGTCGCCGACGCCTGGGACAAGCTGGTCGAGGAGGAGCAGGACAAGCGGCTGGACCAGGATGATGTCGCGCGCGTCGCGATCACCAGCGCCGAGCAGAATGGCATCGTGTTCCTGGACGAGATCGACAAGATTGCCGTGAGCGATGTGCGTGGCGGATCGGTCAGCCGTGAAGGCGTGCAGCGCGACCTGTTGCCGTTGATCGAGGGAACGACAGTCGCGACCAAATATGGCCCGCTCAAGACCGACCATATCCTGTTCATCGCGTCGGGTGCCTTCCATGTCGCCAAGCCCAGCGACCTGCTGCCCGAATTACAGGGTCGCCTGCCGATCCGGGTGGAGTTGCAGGCGCTGACAGAGGAGGATTTCGTCGCGATCCTGTCGGACACCAAGGCAAGCCTGGTGGCGCAATATCGCGCGCTGCTGGCGACCGAGGGCGTGACCATCGACCTGACGCCCGAAGGCATCCGCGCGGTGGCGCGGATTGCGGCGGAAGTGAATGGCGAGGTCGAGAATATCGGTGCCCGCCGCCTGCAGACGGTGATGGAAAAGCTGCTGGAGGATGTGAGCTTCGAGGCCGAGGACAGGCGGGGCGAAACGCTGGTCGTCGATGCCGCCTATGTCGAAAAACAACTGGATGCGATCGCGCGCGACACCGACCTTAGCCGCTACGTCCTGTGATCCATAGGCCGCCGACAGATCTTATGCGGATCGGTCGGCTGTCTGATCGCAATCAGTTCATCGCCAGGATCATGTTGCGCACCTGGGGATAGACCTGGCTTTCCCATTTGCTGCCGGAAAAGACGCCATAATGGCCGACGCCCGGCTGAAGATGGTGGCGTTTAAGGTGCGGGCGCAAACCTGTGCATAGGCCATGTGCCGCTGATGTCTGTCCTACGGCGCAAACGTCATCCTTTTCGCCTTCGACCGTCAGCAAGGCGGTATGGCGAATGGCACCCGGTTTGACCAAGCGGCCCCGGTGCATGAGTTCGCCCTTAGCAAGCGAGGCCTTTTGGAACACCAGATCGACGGTTTCGATGTAGAATTCGCGGGTCATGTCGAGGACCGCAAAATATTCCTCGTAGAAATTCTTGATCTTGTCGGCTTCGACCGTCCTGCCGTCGGCCAATAGCTGATAGAGTTCGCGATGCTGCGCGCCGTGGCGCTCCATATTCATCGCCATGAAGGCGGCAAGCTGGATGAAACCCGGATAGACTTCCCGGCCGCCGCCTGCATAGCGAAACGGTACGACCGAGATCAGATTCTTCTCGAACCATTCGATCGGCTTTTCATTGGCCAGATCATTGACCGCGGTCGGCGCGGCGTTGGGATCGATCGGTCCGCCCATCAGCGTCATCGACCTTGGCGTCGCCTTGTCCTTATCCTCCGCCATCAGCGCCACGGCCGCCAATGCCGGAACGCAGGGCTGGCACACCGACACCATATGCGCGCCCGGCCCCATATGCTGGAAGAACTGGATCACATAGTCGACATAATCCTCAAACCCGAAGCGCCCCGCCGAGAGCGGCACGTCACGGGCGTTCTTCCAGTCAGTGATATAGACGTCATGATCATGCAGCAGGGTTTCGACCGTGCTGCGCAGCAGGGTAGAAAAGTGGCCCGACATCGGAGCCACCACCAGCACCTTGGGCTGGGCAGTATCGACCTCATCCTTGACGAAGTGCAGCAAGTCGCCGAACGGCAGATCCAGCGCCACCTCCTCCCGCACCGCGACCTGTGCGTTACCGCTGGTCACTGTCGTGATGTCATAGGCGGGACGCTTGTGCGTCAGCTTTGCGCCTTGGAACACATCCATCAGCGCGAACAGGCGGCGGGGCATTGCCCACTGCGCCATCGGACCCATCGTATCCCGCATGCCAAGGGCGATCTGCGCCCCGAAACGGGCGGGAGCCAGCATGTCGTTCCAGGCCTGATAGCCGCTATAGAGCATTCGCATAATCCCAATCGTGCCTTATTATTCCACCGCCAAACGAATCGGTCTTATCATGAAACGCTATACAGGCTTTTTATGTTGCGCCGCATCATCATAAATGGGAGGTTCCCCAAAGACGGGAGTAATTGCCATGGCTATTGCGGAACTCACTTTATCCAGCAGAAATTATTCCTCCTGGTCGCTGCGCGGCTGGCTGTTATGCCGGATTGCCGGGCTGAAAGTCCAAGAAAAATTAATTGCGCTCGATAACCCGGAGAATCGGGCAGAATTGCTGTTGCTCTCTCCGTCCGTCCTCGTCCCGCGCCTGACCCATGAGGGCGCAAGCGTGTGGGATACATTGGCAATCGCGGAGTATCTGCACGAGCTTTATCCTGATGCCGGCATGTACCCGACCGACCGGATCGCCCGCGCCCATTGCCGGTCCGTGTCGGGAGAAATTCATTCGGGCTTTGCCAATCTGCGATCAGCCCTGCCGATGAACCTGAAGGTCCGGCATGCGCGCTTCCCGATTTTTCCGGGAGCCAAGCCGGACATCGAGCGGATCGAAGCGATTTGGGCCGAATGCCTGGCCAGCTATGGCGGTCCGTGGCTGTTCGGGGACAAGCCCACCGTCGCCGATGCGATGTTCGCGCCCGTCGCCGAACGCTTCCTGACCTATGCGGTGCCGGTGTCCGCTACCACCGCCGCCTATTGCCAGACGATCAATGGCTGGCCGCTGATGCGGGAGTGGATCGACGAAGCACGGGTCGAGCCGGATGAAGTCGAGGAACTCGATATCGAATTCTGACACGCCCTTTCCCCTGCGATGGCATGGGGATAGAAGCGGCTGATGACGATACGCACGCTTGGCCTGGCTCTGGCCCTCACTGCCGCCCTTCCCACCCCGCTTGCTGCGCAGACGACCGATCCACAGCAATTGGCGCTCTCCGTCCGCACTCTGGCATCGGACCTGTTCGAAGGGCGCGCGCCCGGCACGGTCGGGGAGGAGCGGACGATCGGCTATCTGGTCGGCCGGTTTCAGGCTTTGGGGCTGGAGCCGGGTGGTCCCGATGGCCAATGGGTGCAAAGCGTGCCCCTGCTCCACACCCGCCTTGGCAAGGCGGAGAAATTGGGCATCGCGCAGGGCGGCGTCACGACGGACTGGACCGTTGGCAAACACGTCTATCTCTCCACCCTCCAGCCCAAGGACAAGGTTGCGGTGGACGCCGCGCCGTTGGTGTTCGTGGGCTATGGGGTTTCCGCGCCCGAACGCGGCTGGGATGATTATAAGGGCGTGGACCTCAAGGGGAAGGTCGCGGTTTTTCTGATCAACGATCCCGATTTCGAAGCGACCAAAGGCGAGGAAGCGTTCGGTGCATTCGGCGGACGCGCCATGACCTATTATGGCCGCTGGACCTACAAGTTCGAGGAAGCCGCGCGGCGCGGGGCGATCGGCGCGCTGATCGTGCATGATACGTCGGGGGCGGGCTATGGCTGGAACGTCGTGGTCAGTCCCGGTGGCGAAAATTACGATCTCGTTCGTCCGGCCGACAAGTTGACCAGCCTGGCGGTACAGGGCTGGGTCGAGGGCGACGCCGCCAAGGCCTTGTTCGCTGGCGCACGCCTTGACCTGGCTGCGCTGCGCAAGCAGGCGCGCAGCAAGGCGTTCCGTCCGGTGGAACTGACCGGGGCGCGCTTCTCTGCCGCCTTTCCGGTGACGCAGGAAGTGGTGCAGAGCGCCAATGTCCTGGCGCGCATTCCCGGCACCAAACGGCCGGACGAGACGGTGATGTATGGCGCGCATTGGGACGCCTATGGCAAGGGCGCGCCCGACGCACAGGGACGCATCTATCGCGCCGGGGCCAATGACGATGCGCTCGGTATCGCAGGCCTGTTCGAAATTGCGCGCGCGTTCAAGGCTGGCCCTGCCCCCGATCGATCGGTCCTGTTCGCGGCCTGGACGGCGGAGGAGCGCGGGTTGCTCGGCTCCGAACATTATGCCCAGAACCCGGTCTGGCCCCTGGACAGCACTGTCGCCAACCTGACCCTCGACATCCTCCAGACCGCTGGCAAGGCGAAAGACGTCATCCTGGTCGGCAAGGGGCAAAGCACATTGGAGGATGATCTGGCGAAAGCCGCCGCCGCCCAAGGCCGCGTCGTCACGCAGGAAAGTCTGCCCGAACGTGGTCTCTTCTATCGCGCCGACCATTTCTCCATGGCCAAGCGCGGCGTTCCCGTATTGCTGCTGATGGGCATTGCCGGGGCGTCCGACCTGGTGGAAGGCGGCCGTGCGGCGGGGCAGGCCTGGGTCGATGCCTATACCGGCCAATGCTATCATCAGGCCTGCGACGCGATCGGCCCGGATTGGAAGCTGGACGGCGCGGCGCAGGATGTCGACCTGCTGCTGGACATCGGCCGTGATCTGGCCACCTCGACGCGGTGGCCTCAATGGAAGCCGGGATCGGAGTTCAAGGCGGTGCGGGACAAAAGCGCGGCGGCGCGCCGCTGACGCCGAAAGGCGCGCGAATTGGTGATCGGACGCTGGGGCGGGGCATAAGAAAAAGGGCTTCTCCCGCGTAGGAGAAGCCCTTTTTTTTAGAGTGTTATGACTTGATGCACATTCGCTTCGTCATTGCGAGCGCAGCGAAGCAATCCATTGTGGTGCCGGTGGATTGCTTCGCTGCGCTCGTAATGACGATTCGATTTCAAGTCATCCGGCTCTAGTTGATCCGCCGATCAAGCGGCCAGCTTGCGCAGCACATATTGCAGGATGCCGCCGTTCAGGAAATATTCCAGCTCGTTGATCGTGTCGATCCGGCACAGCGCGGTAAAGGTGAAGGTCGAACCGTCGGCGCGCTTGACGATGACGTCCACGTCCTGGCGCGGCTTGAGGCCCGCGACATTCTGGATGGTGAAGGTTTCGTCGCCAGTCAGGCCAAGTGTGTCCTTGCTCTCGCCATCCTTGAACTGGAGCGGCAGCACGCCCATGCCGACCAGGTTCGAGCGGTGGATACGCTCGAAGCTCTCGACGATGACCGAGCGGACGCCCAGCAGGTTGGTGCCCTTGGCCGCCCAGTCGCGCGACGAGCCGGTGCCATATTCCTTGCCACCGATGACGACCAGCGGCGTGCCGTCGGCCTTATGCTTCATCGCCGCGTCATAGATCGGCATGACTTCGCCTTCATAGCGGGTCATGCCGCCTTCGACGCCGTCCAGCATCTGGTTCTTGATGCGGATATTGGCGAAGGTGCCGCGCATCATGACTTCATGATGGCCACGGCGCGCGCCATAGCTGTTATAGTCGGCCTGGGCGACCTGATGCTCGCTCAACCACTGGCCAGCCGGGCTGCTCGCCTTGATCGAACCCGCGGGCGAGATGTGGTCGGTGGTGATCGAATCGCCGAAGATCGCCAACGGCTTGGCTTCGATGATGTCGTTGACCGGCGCCGGGGTCATGCTCAGCCCTTCGAAATAGGGCGGGTTGGCGACATATGTGGAACCTGCGCGCCAGCTATAGGTGTCCGAGCCGGTCACGTCGATCGCCTGCCAATGGGCGTCGCCCTTATAGACATTCTCGTAGCGCGCCTGGAACATCGCACGGTCCATGCAGCCTGCCATGGTCGAGGCAACCTCGGCATTGGTGGGCCAGATGTCCTTGAGATAGACGTCGTTGCCAGCGGTGCTGACGCCGATCGGGGTGGTGATGAAATCTTCGATCACCGTGCCCTTGAGCGCGTAAGCCACGACCAGCGGCGGGCTGGCGAGGAAGTTGGCGCGCACGTCGGGCGACACGCGGCCTTCGAAGTTGCGGTTGCCCGAAATGACGGCGGCCGCGACCAGGCCGTTTTCGTTGATCGCAGCGCTGATCGCAGGTGCCAAAGGCCCGGAGTTACCGATGCAAGTCGTGCAGCCATAGCCGACGAGGTTGAAGCCGATCGCGTCCAGATGCTCCTGAAGGCCTGCCTTGTTGAAATAGTCGGTGACGACTTGGCTGCCGGGGGCCAGCGACGTCTTGACCCAGGGCTTGGGCTTGAGGCCGAGTTCGTTCGCCTTCTTGGCGACGAGGCCAGCGGCGACCATGACGCCGGGGTTCGACGTGTTGGTGCAACTGGTGATGGCAGCGATGGTCACGTCACCGTCGCCAATGTCGAAATCCTTGCCCTCGACCGGAACGCGCTGCTGCGCCTTCTTGTAGACGTTGGCGAGGTCAGCGTTGAACACATCATCGACTTCCGGCAGCGAGACGCGATCCTGCGGGCGCTTGGGACCGGCGAGGCTGGGGACGACCGTCGACAGGTCGAGTTCCAGCGTGTCGGTGAAGACGAGATCGGCGGCGGGGTCGATCCAGAAGCCCTGCTGCTTGGCATAGGCTTCGACCAGCGCGAGATTTTCGTCGCTGCGGCCGGTCAGGCGCATGTAATCGATCGTCTTGTCGTCGATGCCGAAGAAGCCGCAGGTCGCGCCATATTCCGGGGCCATATTCGCCAGCGTCGCGCGGTCGGCGAGGCTGAGCGAAGCCAGGCCGGGGCCGAAATATTCCACGAACCGGCCGACAACGCCCTTCTTGCGCAGCATTTCGGTGCAGGTCAGCACCAGATCGGTGGCGGTCACGCCCTCGTTCATCGTGCCGACAAGCTTGAAGCCGACGACTTCGGGGATGAGCATGGAGACGGGTTGGCCCAGCATCGCCGCTTCCGCCTCGATCCCGCCAACGCCCCAGCCGAGCACGCCCAGGCCGTTGACCATCGTGGTGTGGCTGTCGGTGCCGACGCAGGTGTCGGGATAGGCCACCATCGCGCCATCGGCGTCTTCGCTCGACCAGACGGCCTGGGCGATATTTTCCAGGTTCACCTGATGGCAGATGCCGGTGCCGGGGGGCACGGCGTAGAAATTGTTGAGCGACTTGCTGCCCCATTTCAGGAAGTCGTAGCGCTCCATATTGCGCTGATATTCGATTTCGACATTCTGTTCGAACGCTTTGGGCGTGCCGAATTCATCGACCATGACCGAGTGATCGATCACGAGATGGACGGGCACCTGCGGGTTGATCTTGCTGGCGTCCGCGCCGAGCGCGTTCATCGCGTCGCGCATGGCGGCCAGATCGACGACGCATGGTACGCCGGTGAAATCCTGAAGCAGCACGCGCGCGGGGCGATACTGGATCTCACGCTGGGCCTTGCCCTTGTCATTCTGCCAGTCGACGATCGCCTGAATGTCCTCGACCGTCACGGTGACGCCATCTTCGAAGCGGAGCAGGTTTTCGAGCAACACCTTCATCGAGAAAGGCAGTCGCGAAACGTCTCCCAATTTCGCGGCGGCCTTTTCGAGCGAATAAAAGGCGATGTCCTTGCCGTCGACATTCAAAATGTCGCGGGTGCCGAGCGTGTCCTGTCCGATGGCGGTCATAAGTTGTGCGTCTCCTCGCAAATGCCGCGGCCATGCGGAGGCAAGATGACGCTTTCCACCCGTCTCTCGCCGACCGGCCCGATGGTCCGGGCGACAAGGTGGAGGGATGCGCCCCAACCGTCGGCCGAAGCGGGTATGTCCCGATGTTGCAGCGCCATACAGACTGCCGCGCCCAAGTCAAATGGACAAAGCAACCGTTGCACCTTTGGAGGAGGTGCATTTATTGCGCGCAGCCCGGCGAGCAGGGAAACAATCGCCTATAATAACGTTGGAACGAGACAATGGGGGATTTTCGACATGGGTCCTTTCCAAGCCCTGCCCAATGCCGACAATATTACTGTTTATCGTCCCGGCGGCGCGATGCGTTGCCCCGATTGCGGGCAAAGCCAATGGTTGATTGGCCGGATGATGGCGGAATGCGCCTGCTGCGAAGCTGCCTTGCCGCTGGATCTTGGCTATCGGGCGTGGCTGGATATGGTAAAGACTTCGCCGCGCACCCGATCGCTACGCGCCTGATCAGCGCGCTTTTTCACTCATGATCCACGAGTCGACCTGACTTTCCAATACGGTCAGTGGCACCGCGCCCTGTGCCAGAACCGCATCATGGAAGCGGCGCAGGTCGAACTTTCCGCCCAGTTCCTGTTCCGCTTTCGCGCGCAACGCCCTGATTCTGATTTCGCCGAGCTTGTAGCCCAGCGCCTGACCCGGCCAACTGATATAGCGATTGACCTCTGCATCGATATTGGCCGCAGACAAGGCGCTGTTGTCGGCCATGAAGGCGACGGCACGCGCCTTGTCCCAGCCCTTGGCATGGATGCCGGTATCGACCACCAGGCGGCAAGCGCGCCACATCTCATAGGACAGTCGGCCCATCATCTTTTCGGGCGTGTCGTAGAGACCCATCTCTTCACCCAGATATTCGGTGTAGAGCGCCCATCCTTCGACATAGGCGGTGAAGCCCGCGAGATATTTGCGGAAGGGCGGGAGCGGCAATTCCTGTTGCAGGGCGATCTGGTTGTGATGGCCCGGCACGGCTTCGTGGGCTGTGAGCGCTGGCAGTTCCCAGAAGGGGCGCTGGTCGAGCCTGGACGTGTTGACGAAATAGGTGCCTGCGATGCCGCTCTCCGAAGCGCCGGGCATATAATAAGCAGTGGTCGTGCCTTCCGCTTCAGCCTCTGGAATGGGTTTGAGGCCATAGGGCAGACGCGGCAGGGTGTTGAAATAACGCGGTAGCAGGCCGTCGATCGCCTTGGCCTGACGCGCGGCAACCTGGAGCAGTTCTTCCGGGGTCTTGGCATAATAGCGCGGATCGGTGCGCAGGTGCGCGATAAAGGCCGCGCGGCTGGGATAACCGGCCTTCGCCGCCACCTCGTCCATACGGCCGCGGATGCGGGCGACTTCGGACAGGCCGATGGCGTGAATCTGGTCAGGGGTCAGATCAGTGGTGGTATACGTCCGAACCCGGCTGGCATACCAGGCTGCGCCGCCCGGCAGGGTCGAGGCGCTGTCGCTCTTGCGGCAGGCAGGCAGATAGTCCTTCACGAACAGATCATGCCATTTGCCATATTCCGGCGTGATGACGTCGCGGATCAGGGCGATGGCGCGCGCCTGCATCGCGGACCAATCGGCGTCGCTGATCGTGCGGGGCTTGGGGCGCGTGAACGGCTCGTAGAAGCGGGTCGTTTCCGGCTTGCCCGCGACGATGCCGCTGATGGTGGCCGCATAATTGCCGAGGACAGAGCAGGGCAGAACATAGCCGCCCTCTATCGCCTGCCGGATGATGGTGAGCGCGTCGCCATTTTGTTTCGGGTAGAGCGACAGGCGGGTGAGATAGCTGTCATAGTCGGCGCGGTCGTAGAAAGGCAGACCGTCCCCCATGCCTGCAAAACCCTGATGCCAGCCATAATAGGTGGTGAACAGCATCAGCCTTTCCGCCTGATGCGCCTCCCCCGCTATGTCGTCGCGCAGCATCCATAGCAGAACGGCGCGGTTGACGCGGTCGGCGGGATCGAGCGTCGTTTCGCCAATCGCTTCAAGTCGCGCGACGAAGGCCTGCTCGGCCTCGATCTGCGCGGCACGAGCGGTGAGCGACAGGTCGTAGATGCGATCATCATAGGTGCGGACGCCACGGGCGGTCGCTTCGACCGGGTGGGTGGAGAGCCACCACTTCCAATGATCGTCCATGACCTGCGTGAGTGTGTCGCTGGGCGTTTGGGCCTGGGCCAGAACGGGCGTGGCGGCGGCGAGGAGAAGCAGAAGGATCTTGCGCATGGCGACGGGGATCGCGTGTCCCCGTCGGTTTGGCAAGGGGTTTCAGGCGGATGCTACGCCATCGGCCTCGACGATATCATCGCCCATATAAAAGCCCTGAACGCGCACCCGTTTTTCGACAAGATCGACGGGTACGCGGAGCAGGACGAGGCGGTAGGTGCCGCCAAGATCGCGCCGGAGCAGAAAACCAGCGGCGTCGCGAACGAGTCGCCCGGTTTCATCTATGCCTGCCCCGGTTTCTATCATGCGGTCAATCTATCGCATCCTTGATGCCCTTGCCAGCCAGCATGCCGAGGACGAGGAACAGGACGAAGACGGCAAGCGCAATAAAGAAGAGAATCTTGGCGATACCGACGAAGGTGCCAGCGGCGCCGCCGAAGCCGAGGACCGCCAGCACAGCGGCGATGACGAGCGAGATGACTGCGAGTTTCAACATGATGATCCGTCCCTTTCGATGGAAATGCTATGATTTCCGAACGGACGACGGCGCGGAGGGTTCCGTCAGACCCAGCCTTCCAGCACTTGGTTGGGAGGGCGGTGGCCATCGACCCAACTGCGAATGTTGGCGATGACCCGCGCGCCGGTCGCGTCGCGGCCCTCGAAAGTGGCCGAGCCCATATGCGGCAGCAGCACGACATTGGCGAGGTCGAACAGGCGCGCATCGACCGCTGGCTCATGGGTATAGACGTCAAGGCCTGCGCCAGCGATCCGCCCTTCGTCCAGCGCTACGATCAACGCAGCCTCATCGGTGATTTCGGCGCGGGAGGTGTTGATGAGATAGGCGTCGGGGCGCATGAGGGCGATCCGACGCGCATCGATCAGGCCGCGACTGTCTGCATTGAGCGGGCAGTGGATCGAGATGATGTCGCAAGCGGCCAGCAGGGCATCCACATCGCCCACCCATTCCGCCTCCAATTCCTGTTCCACCTCGAACGGCAGGCGGTGGCGGTTGTGATAGGCGATCGACAGGCCAAAGGCGCGGGCGCGGCGGGCGACGGCGCGGCCGATACGGCCCATGCCGATAATGCCGAGCTTCTTGCCGCCGATGCGGTGGCCGAGCATCCCTGAGGGACTCCAGCCGCGCCACTGGCCCGACCGGACGAGCTTTTCCCCTTCCGCCAGGCGGCGGGGCACGGACAGGATCAATGCCATCGTCATGTCGGCGGTGTCTTCGGTCAGGACGCCCGGCGTATTGGTGACGATGATCCGCTTCGCCTGCGCCGCGGCGAGGTCGATATGATCGACCCCGGCGCCGAAACTGGCGATGAGCTGCAATCGTTCCGGCGCACCGTTCAGCAGGGCAGCGTCGATATTGTCGTTGATGGTCGGCACCAAGACATCGCATTGGGCCATGGCGCGGGCCAGTTCGGTGCGGCTCATCGGCGCGTCGCCGACATTGAAGCTGGCGTCGAACAGTTCAGCCATGCGCGCCTCCACATTGGGCGGCAGTCGGCGCGTGACGATGACGCGCGGCTTGGCAGGGCGCATTTTCTTGGCCATGGCCCTGCCGCTATGCCTGCCTGCTGCGTCGGTCAAGCGGTTATGCGGGAATGACTGTCGCAATAGCACACAGCAGGCTAAAGGATGATCATGGGTGACATGGGAAATGGGTCGGGAATGAAGCTGTTGATGCGGGGCGCAGGCGTGGCGATGGCGCTGGCTATGACGGCGGCGAGTGTCGCCGCGCCGGGCAAGCCGGTGCCCTATTGGGCGTCGATCGCGCAGGACGAAGCGCGGATGCGCGTGGGGCCGAGCCTGGATTACCCGTCCAACTGGGTCTATCGCCGCCGCGACCTGCCCGTGAAGGTCGTGCAGGTGCTGGGGCTGTGGCGTAAGGTGGAAGACCCGGACGGCGCGCAGGGGTGGATGCATGTCCGCCTGCTCAGCGACACCGCGACCGGCATCGTCAAGGCAGAGGTCGCGCCGCTGCGGCAATCGGCAAGCGATGGCGCGCGGGCCGTCTTTCGGGCCGAGCGCGGCGTTGTGGGCCGACTGTCCGACTGTTCGGGCGGCTGGTGCAGTTTCGACGTACGGGGGCAGCGCGGCTATGTGAAGGCCAGCGACGTCTGGGGCGCGACTGGCCAATAGGATCGGACGCGCTTAACTTCGCATATTTCCCGCACATCTTGAAATTATCATATAGAATCCCGTAACTTTGTTACAATACTTTGGCCGGGCTGCAATGTGCCATTGCCAGCCGCAAGATGGCGAAAACCCGGCCTGTAGGACAGCAATATTTGCTGCTTCACCAAGCATAGGCTTTGGGTAACTCCCCTTCCTCCGGCGTTGCGTAGCGGTCGCGCAATTTGGTCTGGCGGTTGTCGAGCGGCTGGGCGATGCCGTCGATCCAGACGGCGAGCGGGGCGGAGGTCATTTCCAGCGGGTCGCCGTCCCATAGTACGACGTCCCCTGCCAATCCGGCCTTGAGCGACCCGATGCGGTCGCCCAAGCCCATGGCTTCGGCAGGTGCGGAACTGATGGTGCGGAGCGCCTGGCCCCAGCTCAAGCCCGTTGCGCCGGGCACCTTGTTCAGCGCGACCATATTGCCCGCCTGCTGGGTAGCGAGGCGCAGTTGCAGCCCTTCGTCGCGATCCATCAGGCCCATCGAGACGGCGACGCCCGCCTTGACCATGCGGCCGACATTACTTTGGGTCGCGGCGAGCTTTTCGAAGCTGGAGGGGAGATCGTCGAGGCCACCGGCGATTACCGGCACCTTGGCTGCGGCGATTTGTGGGGCGACCATCCAGCCTTCGGCCGCCCCGGCAAGGATGAGTTTGAGCGCGGGGAAATCCTGTCGCAGGGCAAGAACCGCCAGGATGTCGCGTCCGCTTTCCACATGGACCATGAGCGGCATGGCCCCAGTAACGACCGGGACCAAGGCCTCGGCATCGATGCGATTGAGCAGCGCGTCCTTGGAACGGCCGTCATAGCTGGCGGGGGCTTTGGCGAACTCCTGGGCTTCGCGCAGCATGGTCTTGAAGGTCAGGATCGCGGCGGGGCGGCTGCCACCGGCGTCCTTGGCACCCTCCTCGCCCATTTCGACATATTGGAAGGCGCGCGGCTTGGTGATCGGGTTCATGTCTGCGCCAAGGTCCACGACCGCGCCTTGGCCGGCGAAAATGCCGGTGCCGGTCGAGGGGACGACGACGGCGCGGGTGATGCCCGCCGTGCGGCTGATCGCGACCGGGTTGGCGAGCGGATTGATCGCAGGCGCAACGTCGATCGCGGCGGAGAAGGGCGAGCGGGCGCTGGCGTCGTTGGTTTCATTGACGGCCGGGACTTCGACCAGGCCGACGCGGGAGAAGCCGGAGACGAGGCCGGGCGTCACCCATTTGCCAGCGGCGGCGATGGTTTTCGTGCCGGGTGGGATGGCGATGCCTGCGCCTGCTGCGGTGACTTTGCCAGCGGTGATGACCACGGTGCCATTGCGGATGGGTTCGGAGCCGTCCCCGATGGCGAGGGTCGCGCCGGTGATGGCGAGGGATTGGGCGAGGGCTGGGGTGGAGAGCAGCGCCAAGGCGGCAATCCCTGCCGCCGTTCGGTTCGAGCAGCTTCGAGCGAAGTCGAGAAGCGTCGGTCGAGAACTGCGCCCAGACACGGTTCTCGACAAGCTCGAACTGAACGGAATTTTGGGGGTGCGCTTACTCATTTCACGTCTCCCGCGGCGATCTGGCCGACTTCGAAGTCGCTGACAGGGCGCAATTTGGGGTTGGCGCTGTCGTAGAGCAGCGCGCCGTCGATCCAGACTTTGTCCGGCCGGGTATAGGTGCTGAACGGATTGCCGTTCCACAGCACGACATCGGCCATCTTGCCGACTTTGAGGCTGCCGGTCTGTTCGCTGATGCCCATGGCGCGCGCGGGATTGATGGCGAGCCAGGTCCAGGCGATTTCGTCGGGGATATCTATGCCCATCCGGCGACCAGCGCCCAGGGCCTTGGCGGCTTCCTGGTTCAGGCGCTGGATGCCATTGTCATCGTCGCTATGGACGATGGTGCAGGCACCGGCGCGATGGACGAGGGGGATATTCTCCTTGATGCCGTCATAGGCTTCCATCTTGAAGCCATACCAGTCGCCCCACAGTGCCGAGCAGACGCCATTGTCGCGCAGCAGGTCGGCGATCTTGTACGCTTCGACCGCATGGTGGAAGGCGGTGACGCGATAGCCGAATTCCTTGCCCATATCGATGACATTGGCCATTTCGTCGGCGCGGTAGCAGTGATTGTGGACGAGGATCTTGCCCTCCAGCACGTCGGCCAGCGTTTCCATGCCGAGGTCGCGGGGCTGGTCTTTGCCGGCGGCGCGCTTCTTCTGATAGTCGCGCGCCTTGATCCAGGTGGCGCGGTTGACCGCCATATTGCCCATGCGGGTCGACGGTTCGCGCCCCTTGCTGCCATAGACGCGCTTGGGATTTTCGCCGCACGCCATTTTGAGACCATGGGGCGCGCCGGGGAACTTCATGCCCTGCATGGTGCGGGCGGGGACGTTCTTCAGCGTGACGCTGCGGCCGCCGAACAGGTTGGCCGAACCGGGGAGGATTTGCAGGCTAGTCACGCCGCCATTGGCGAGCGCGCGGCTGAAGCCTGCATCCTGCGGCCAGATGCTATGTTCGGCCCAGACATGGGCGGTGACGGGCGCGGTCGCTTCATTGCCGTCGGAATGGGCATCGACGCCGGGCGAGGGATAGTTGCCCAAATGGCTGTGGATGTCGATGACGCCGGGGGTGACATATTTGCCGGTGCCGTCGAACACCGCAATGTCGGCAGGGATCGGCGTGTTCGGGCCGCCGATCGCCGTGACCTTGCCGTCCGACAGGAAGATCACGCCATTGTCGATGCGCCCGCCCTCCCCGTCGAAGATCGTCGCGCCGCGAATGGCGGTGGCGGTGCCGGGATAGGCTTTGTAGGTGGACGGATAGGGATTGTCCGGTTCGGCCGAACTGCCCTGCGTTGGGGCGGGGGCATCCTTGTTCTTCTTGGCACCGACCGGGCCAGCGACTCCGGCCAGCAGAGCCGCAACCAGCAGCGTAGAAACGCTTTTTCTCATGGCTTGTCCTCCGTAGCGATCAGGTCGAGATGCATCATCCGTTTCACATAGGGTGCGACGAGCAGGACAAGTCCGCCGACCACGATCGAGAACCAGCCGATGCGGCTGTACACATCAAGCACCTGGGACACGCCGGCCGCATCGCCGCTGCCTGTTGCGCGAGCAATAAGGCCCGCGATGAAATTGCCCGCCGCCGTGGCGAGAAACCAGGTGCCCATGACGAGGCCGACCATGCTGGGCACGGACAGCCGCGTCATCGCCGAAAGGCCAACGGGTGAGAAACAGAGTTCCGCCATCGTGTGGAACAGGTAGATCAGGAAGACGAAGAGAACCGGGGTGAGGTCTTCGCCAGCCATGGCTGCACCCGCGACAAGCACCAGAAAGCCCACGCCGCACAAGATCAGGCCGACGCCAAATTTGGCTGGCGAAGACGGTTCCAGACGACGCTTGTCAAGCATGGTCCATAGCAGCGCGAACAGCGGCGCAAGCATGATGATGAAGAAGGAGTTGACCGACTGGAACATCGAGGCTGGCACTTCCCAGCCGAGAATATTGCGATCAACATTACGATCGGTGAAAATGTTGAGCGATGACCCCGTCTGTTCGAACAAGCCCCAGAAAAGGGGATTCAGGGCAATGAGGAAGAGCGCGGCGAACATGCGATCACGGTCGACCTTGCCCAACGTGCTTGCTGTGCGCCAGACGATGTAGAGAACCGTCAGCGCGGCAAAGGCAATCAGCGCATAGCCCAGCAATTCGGCATAGCGGATCACCAGCCAGATGGCCACGACACCCAACACCGCGCCCAGATAGATGAGCCATTCCTGGCTTAGACCCGCCGCAACCGGGGTGCGCAACTGCACGGGAGCGGGTGGTTCGCCCCTGCCCATCAGCCATGGCTTGAGCCAGACGAACATGACGAGGCCGAGCAACATGCCAACGCCCGCCGCGCCGAATCCCCAACTCCAGCCATAGAGTTCGCCAAGCAGGCCGCAGATGATCGGCCCCAGCATGCCCCCCATGTTGATGCCCATGTAGAAGATGGAGAAAGCCGGATCACGGCGTGGATCATTGCGGGAATAGAGTTCGCCCACGAGCACCGAAATATTGGCCTTGAGGAAGCCGGTCCCAACGATGATGCTGGCAAGGGCGAGGTAGAAACCATTGAGGAAGAAGCTGTCCTGTCCCCCCGGCCCCTCTGTGATGGCGATCAGGAAATGGCCGATGGCGATGAACACGCCGCCCACCAGCACCGCCTTGCGCGGGCCGAGGAATCGATCGGCCAGATAGCCGCCGATAACCGGGGTGATATAGACCAGCGAGGTATAGGCCCCATAGAGAAGATAGGCGCGGTCCTCGCCGAAGAGGAAATGTTTGGTGAGGTAGAAAATCAGGATGGCACGCATGCCATAGTAGGAAAAACGCTCCCACATCTCGGCAAAGAATAACAGAAACAGGCCGCGCGGATGGCCGAGCCAGGTCTTGCCCGCCGCCTCCACACCAGAAATCGAGGTCGCCATCGGGAACCCTTGTCATATGGTTTGACCGGCCCGCCGAACGGAGGCCGAATGATGGCCAGAGAGTAGAGCCAAATTCGCGTCTGTCAAAAGCGCAGGAGGCCCTTGCGTCGCGGCGGCAGGCGAGTCATTTGTCGCAGCGATGTTCAACGACCTTTCCTCCCCGCTCGCCCTCCTCCAGACCCGCCGGTCCGGCAAACCCCGCGACCTGATCGCGCCCGGTCCCGATGACGCACAGTTGCGGCAGATATTGGAAGCGGCGCTGCGGACGCCCGATCATGGCAAGTTGGCACCATGGCGATTCGTCGTCGTGCCATCGGCGCAGCGGGCGGCGTTGGCCGAGCTGCTGGAGAGCGCCTATCGCGCCGAGAAGCCCGATGCCGGGCGGCTGGAAATTGAGGCGATGCACCAGTTCGCGCATCAGGCACCGACCTTGGTGGTCGCGCTTTCCGCTCCGGTTGCAGGCAGCAAGATTCCGGTGTGGGAACAGCAATTGTCGGTGGGCGCGGCGATCATGAACCTGCTGCACGCCACCCATGCGCTGGGCTTTGCCGGTGGCTGGCTGACGGGGTGGCCGACCTATAATGACGATGTGCGCGCGGCCTTTGCGCAGGGGGACGAGACGATTGCGGGCTTCGTCTTCGTCGGTACGCCGAGCAAGCCGCAGGAAGAGCGTCCGCGGCCAGATTATGACGCCATCGTATCGGTTTGGGACCGATAATTGCCGCTTTAACCATGATTCGCGCAATGGTCTGACTTGACCCGCATGGCTGTATTATGGCAGTGATGCACTATGGCTGACGACTCAAAACCCGTCTATCTCCGCCTGCGCGAGATCATTGCCGCTTCCATATTGGACGGAGACTATAGCGATGGCGACTTGCTGCCATCGGTGCGCGCCTTTGCCGCGACGCAGGGGGCCAATCCGCTGACGGTCGCCAAGGCCTATCAGAGCTTTCAGGATGATGGGCTGGTCGTCGTGCGGCGCGGGGTCGGTATGTTCGTGGCCGATGGCGCGACCCGGCGGCTCCGCATAGCGGAACGCGCGCATTTTCTGGAAACGGTATGGCCTCCGGTGGCGGCGCAGATCAGGCGGCTGGGGATACGGATGGACGATCTGGACTTGCAGAAGGCCTGAGGGTTTAGCCTGCGGGCCTGCCCTCTCCATTGAGCTGCTTCATCCTGTTCTTAGCTAAAGCGCAGCCAGCGCATTGACGGCATCCTGACGGCCTGCAAAATTTCTCACTGCAACCGCTCTACCCAGCGCCAGCTTGGCTTCATTCTTCCGACCTGCGGCGGCATAGGCCTGGCCCAGATGCAGGTTGAGCATGGGATGGCCGGGGGCGCGGGCGACCGCCTTTTCCAGCAGATCGACCGCAGCCGGACCCTTTTCGCCGGTTTGTAGCAGCGTCCAGCCGTATATGTCCGCGATCATCGGGTTGGCAGGCATCAGGCGATAGGCGTGGGCAGCATAGGCGCGGGCCGCTGCCCGATCCCCCGTTTCGACTGCAGCGCGGGCAAGGTCCGCCATCAGCAGCGCGTCATTGTCGCCCAGTTGAGTGCGCACGGCCTGCAACATTCGCCGGGCACCACGCCAGTCTCGCGCGTTCATTGCAACAGCGGCGGCAAGGCGGCGCATCGCGCTGTCGGCCGGATTTTGCGTGAGGAATAATTGCACGATCTGGGTCGCACGGGCCGGATCGTCCGCACGGTTCCATGCTGCGACGAGGCGCAGTGCCACCGCTCGATCGAAACGGATATTGGCGGCGCTTTCATAGGCGCGCGCAGCCTCCCCCGCTCGCCCGGCTTCGCCCAGCGTATCGCCAAGGGCAATCCAGGCATCGGGCGCGCCAGCATTGGCGCGACTGAGCAAGCGCGCGCGCTCAAGCGCCGCGTCGATACGGTTGGTGCTGAGCAGGGCGCGGATATAGGGAATATTGTCGCGCGCCGTTCCCGTGTTGGCGGGTGCCGGACCATCGGCCAGTTGCCTGTCGCGAGGCCCAGCGAACGGGTCGGCAGATGCGCGCACAGGCCAGGCGGCGCGGGCCAGCATGTCGGCTGCCATGGCGCGATTGCCCAGCGCCTCCTGCACTCGCCCAGCAAGAGTCAGCACATAAGGGTCAGCATCCCGCTGAGCGACGATGGGGGCGAGCGTCATCGCGGCCGCTTGCATGTCACCGCCCATTTGATAGGCGCGGGCGAGCAAGACCCGACCAGGCCGATTGTCCGGTTGCATCGCAACGAGCGGTGCGAGCGCCTCTGCCGCCAGAACGGCGTTACCCTCCTGCAGATGCAACACGCCGCGCACCAACATGGTTGCTGGCTCACCATCCAATCGCCCCTGCGTCCGCGCCAGCAGCGCGCGGGCGAGATCGGCCTTGCCTGCGCGGGCCGCCATAACGGCCTGCATCATCCATGCACGCGGATTGTCGGGTTCGAGGGCGAGAATGCGGCGGGTGAGCGACAGCATCGCACCGGCTTCACCCGCATCGGCGAGCGTGGCGGCATATTGTTCGAGCGTCGGCACCGATTCAGGATTGGCGGCCAGTGCGCGTTCGAACCAGGGGCGCGACGCCGTAAGACCATATTGGCCGCGCGTGAGTTCCGCGCGCAGGGTCAGCGCCTTTCCATTGGTGGGGGCCAAAGCGACCGCCCGATCGGCTGCACCGATCGCGCCAGCCTGATCCCCTGTCGTGAGGCGCAAGCGACCAAGAATGACCCAGCTCTCAACATCATTGGGGCTGCCATCAAGAGCGCGCGCCAGCACGGATTGCGCTGTGCCCACATCTCCCTGCGCCATGGCAGCGCGCGCGATGGTCCGTGCAGCGGCCAAGCTTTGGGCGGCGGGAACGTCCGGCGCGCGAGCCTCTCGTAGCGCGGCATCGGCTTCACCCTGTAGCAACAGCGCCTGCGCCATCAACTCGCGCGTCTCAGCCGCCGCCGCGCCCAGCTTGCGCGCGCGCTCGATTTCGGCCTGCGCACCTGCGCCATCGCCTAGCTCGACCAGCGCCCGTGCCTGTGCCGCCCGCGCCACGGCTGAGCGGGGGTCCGCCTTGATTGCATTCATCAACTCTACGCGGGCGGTACGGGCATCCCCCTTATCGAGCGCGGTAAGGCCACGGGCGAGCGCGGCGCTGCCGTCCCGTTCATGCGCGCGCCATTGCCACAGGGCAGCCGCGCCCAGAAGCAGTGATAGGATTGCGACGATCAGGACGATGCGGGCACGGCTCATGACATCATCCCTGCATCTGATATTGTTTGAGAAGATCGTAAAGCGTGGGGCGGCTGATCCCCAACATCTTGGCAGCACCAGAAATATTACCGTCGGTGCGGGCGATGGCGCGCCTGATCGCCCGGCGATCGGCCATCTCGCGCGCAGCCTTGAGATTGACCAGTTCGCCGCCCTCTTCCCGCTCCTTGTCCAGATCAAGATCAGCGGCCGTCACCAGCTTGCCATCGGCCATGATGACGGCGCGCTTCATGCGGTTTTCCAGTTCGCGCACATTGCCGGGCCATGGCCAGGCGTCGAGCGCGGCGAGCGCATCGGGGGCGAGGCCCTTGACCGCTGGATTCATCTCGGCGGCGAAGCGGGTCAGGAAATGGCGCGCCAGCAGCGCCGGATCGCCCGGCCGGTCCTTGAGCGCGGGAATGCGGATGACGATTTCGGCAAGGCGATAATAGAGATCCTCGCGGAAGCTGCCCGCGCCGATCATGGCATCAAGATCCTGATGCGTGGCGCAGACGATGCGCGTGTCGACGGCGATGGGCGTACGGCCGCCAATGCGTTCGATCACTCGCTCCTGCAGAAAGCGCAGCAGCTTGACCTGAAGCGCAAGCGGAATGTCGCCGACTTCATCCAGGAACAGCGTGCCGCCCTGCGCCTGCTCGATTTTGCCCGGCGTCGTCTTGATGGCCCCCGTAAACGCACCCTTTTCATGGCCGAACAGTTCGGATTCGAGCAAGGTTTCGGGGATGGCGGCGCAGTTGATCGCCACGAACGCGCCATGGCGACGCGGACTGGCGTCGTGCAGCCCCTGAGCCAGCAATTCCTTGCCGGTGCCACTCGCGCCCAGCAACAGCACCGACACCTGCGCGCTGGCGACGCGCTCTATCGTGCGGGCGACCTTCATCATTTCAGGCGCGCCGGTCAACACGCGGCCCAGCACCCGCCGATCGGTCGGCGCGATTTCAGCGAGGCGCGCATTTTCCCGTTCCAGCGCATGGACGTGAAAGGCGCGCCGGACGATGAGGCCAAGCTCATCGATATCGACAGGCTTATGGTAGAAGTCATAGGCTCCCCCGGATATCGCGTCGAGCGCACTTTCGCGGGCGCCATGGCCGGACGCGACGATCACCTTCGTATCGGGCTTGATCTGGAGGATGTCTGCGAGCGTCGCGAAGCCTTCGCTCGTGCCGTCCGGGTCAGGCGGGAGACCAAGGTCTAGCGTCACAACGTCAGGCGCGTGAGCGCGCAGCAATTCGACCGCTTCTTCCCGGTCACCCGCGATGAAGAGTTGGTAATCCTCATAGGCCCAGCGCAATTGCCGCTGCAGGCCCGGATCATCCTCCACAATCAACAATTTGGGACGGATGTCGCTCATCAGGCGGCCCTTTCCTGTGTCTGGGGTGCCAATGGAAGGCGCAAAGTGAAGCGGCTACCGACGCCAGGGCGGCTGTCGACATCGATCCGTCCGCCCATTGCCTGCGCCAAGGCGCGTGCTTCAAATGCGCCGATCCCAAAACCGCCGACCTTGCTCGACGAAAAGGGCTTGAACAGTTCGCGGCGGACATATTCGGCGCTCATGCCCCGCCCCCTGTCAACGACCTCCACCAGCACATCGCTGGCATCGGCCGACAGGCGCAGTTCGACGGGCACATCAGCCGCACTGGCATCAATGGCGTTTTGGAGCAGATGGGTGATGATCTGTTCAACCCGCCCAGGGTCGGCGAGCGCGAGCGGTGCTTCACCGCTAACCTGAATAGGGTGCTGGCGCGCACGGCCATGGGCCACATGGTCAAGCAGGCCGCGCAACGCGACAGGGTGCGGATCTTCGGCACGGCCCTTGTTATGCTGGGACAGGCGCGCGAGCAGATCATTCATCCTGCCCACCGATTCCTGAAGGGTCAGGATCATGTCGGCGCGAAAATCGGGGTTGTCGGCATGGCGGGCAGCATTGCGCGCGAGCAGCGAGAGTTGGCTCACCAGATTCTTGATATCATGGATGATGAAGGCGAAACGGCGGTTAAATTCGTCGAAGCGAGCGGCATCGTCGAGCGCCTGTTGCCCCTGCGCTTCGCTGAGATAGGTGGCAACCTGCCGCCCGGCGGCGCGCAACATATCGAAATCCTCCCAGTCGAGCCGACGGTCGATCGGTGGGCGGCCTAACAGTATCGCGCCGGTCAGACGATCGAAATGAATGAGCGGCACTAGCGCCCAAAGGCGCGGATCGTACGTGATCCATTCTGGAAGCGGCAGTGTTGCGTCCGCGGAGCGGCGCTTGCCGAGATCTATGATCCAGCCGCTTTGTTCCAGTCGCGCGACGGAGGCAGGCGGAACGGTCGCGCCTTCGGGCAGATCGCCACTCCAGTTCCAGTCGGTTTCCAGCACCAGCCCGCCCTGATCGTCACGCAAAAGCAGCAAAGCGGCGGACGAATCGGTGATGTCGGCAATCGCCTTGGCCACGCGCTCGCCCAGCGGCGCGGGATTTTGGCCGGGGCGACCAATCGTCTCGCCAAAGCGCATCCATTCGGTCCGATAATCGTAGCGATGCTGGAAGAAATGCTTGGCGACCTGCACTTTCCACAGCGCGCGCAGGCGGGGCGACGGCAAGAGGACCAGCGCCGTAACGGCGGTGAAGAACACGGCCCCGATTTCCACCATCCGCGCATAGGGTCCGGCAATCAGTTCGATCAGGACCGCCGCGGCGGTCAGCACGACCACGTAGAGCGCGACGGCAAAAACCGAGAGCGATTGGAACGTCAGTGTGCGCGACAAGGTGAGCCGTTCCGCCATCCCCTTGCGCAGGCCAATGGCAATGGTGGGTGCGAGCAAAGCCATCAGCAGGCCTCGCAACGCATAGAGTTCGCTGGCGCGATGCGGCAAGAGATAGCCGATGGCATAGAGATTTAGGTCGTAGGTCCACATCGCCGCCAGTGCGCCGAACAGCAAGGTCACGCCGCCCCGCTCCCGCAACGGCCATGCCGTGTAGAGGTGATGGAGCAGCAGCAAACTGCCGATCGCCGTCATCATGCGCAGGATCAGCGACACGGTTACGAGCGCCTGATGGAACTCGCTGTCCGGAGAAAGCTGATGCCAGGCGAGATCGGTGAAGGTCTGGAGCAGGATGAGGCCTGCGACTGCGGCATAGACGGTGACCACAGCCTTGATCCTCCCGCTGCGCCCGACCGGGCCACGCCGCAACATGACGAACATCGTCAGCAGCCAGGCAGCGTTGCGCATATTTTCGCCCAGGCCAGACAAAGGCTTGGCGACGCCGCCGAACGAGACATAGAGCGCCCAGCAGGAGGTAAGCAGCAGCGCCACCGCCAGCATCCGCATTTCCGCAGCTTCGTTCCGCCGACGAAACAGGAAGATACCCAGCGCCGCGAACAGCACCGCCGCCAGGGCATGGCCCCAGTCGCCGACAAATTGAAGCAGGACACCCATCGCCCGCCGCTCTTAACGCGCGCCGTCGGGCCACAGGATGACCCGCACCGTCTGGATAAGGATCAACAGGTCGAGAAAGGGCGTGTAATTTTTGGCATAATAAAGATCATATTCGAGCTTGTGACGGCTGTCCTCGATCGACGCGCCATAGGGGTAATTGATCTGCGCCCAGCCGGTGATGCCCGGCTTGACCATGTGCCGTTCGGCATAATAGCGCAGATGCTGTTCCAGATCTTCCACGAACTGACGCCGTTCGGGACGGGGGCCGACGAAGCTCATCTCGCCTTTCAACACTGTCCAGGTCTGGGGCAGTTCGTCGATACGAAGCTTGCGCAGCCAATAGCCAAGGCGTGTGATGCGCGGATCGTCTTTCTCAGCCCAGACCGCCTTGCCCGCGACTTCCGCATCCTGGCGCATGGTCCGCAGCTTGACGATCCAAAATTCCTGACCGTAGAGGCCGACGCGCTGTTGCCGGTAAAAGGCCGGTCCCTTGCTATCCAGCTTCACCAGCAAGGCGGCAAGCAGGATGATCGGGCCCGTCAGCAGCAACAACAGCGAGCTGGCAAGAATATCGAACAGTCTTTTGGCGATGCTGGACAAGCGGCGGCCCGCCGAGAAGCCGTCGGAGAAAATCAGCCAACTAGGATTGACGCTATCAAGATCAACCCGACCCGTTTCGCGTTCCAAAAAGGTGGACAGGTCGTTGACATGGACACCAGTGGTCTTGATCCGCAGCAGATCGGACATGGGAATGGCGTTGCGCCTTTCCTCCAGCGCCAGCACCACTTCGCTGGCGTTCAGCCGGACGACGAAGTCGGAAAGATTGTAGATGGCGCTGCGGTTGATGGCTTCCTGCACCACCTGCGGCCCGTCATTCATCGCGATATAGCCGACGACGAGATATCCCGCCCCCCGCTTTTTCTCCAATTCGCGGATGCGGTCCGCGCGATTACCTGCACCAAGGACCACCAGTCGCCGCTTGAACGCTTCCCCACCCAACATCGACCCCAACAAGATGCGGACAATAACCAGCAGGGCTATGGCGAAGCCCATGGCATAAAGGGAATTGGAGCGCCAAAGCGTCATGCCCGGCAACAGAAAATAGAGAACTGACAGGAAGATTACGCCCAAGGACACGGCCACCAGTAGGCGGGCAAAGGCAAATCGGATCGATTGAAGCGCTTCCGTGCCATAGACGCCAACCGCGATCATGGCGGTTTGAATGGCTAGGGCAAAGCTGACCAACGGTCCCATGCGCGTCATCACATGGTCGATGTCCATGCCGATCTGGCGCGCCCGCAATATCCAGCCGCCTTCCGCCGCAAAAAGCAAGACCCAACTTGAACAGTGCTTTTGGAAAAGGCATTGTGATTCAATGAGATGCATGCACCGGCGCGAGTGTTACCACTAC
>NZ_JAZDXA010000083.1:0-3305 GCF_040170545.1 Sphingobium sp. MK2 | reverse complement strand
TTCCTCGACGATGGTCGGCTGGAGATCGATAACAACATAGCCGAACGCGCCATGCGCTGCGTGGCCCTGGGCCGCAAAAACTGGCTGTTCGCAGGATCAAAGGCAGGCGGCGATCGGGCCGCTGCCATCTATTCGGTCATCGAGACCGCCAAGCTCAATGGCCTCGAACCGCAGGCCTACATCGCCGACGTCATCGCCAAGATCGCTGGCAACTGGCCCGCTGCTAAATGGGATAAACTCATGCCGTGGAACTGGCAGCCAGATAATCAGGGCTTCGCCGAAGCCGCCTGAACCGCGGTCCTCAGGCCACGCTTACCTTTCGACGGTGGTCCTTTCAAAGGAGCCTCCAATGAACGACTCGACCTAACGCCTGCTGGCTGTCCCCTGAAATGGGGCGGATGCGAAGGCTTGGCATGAAACTTTGGTACAGGCTGGGAAAAAATCTTCGCTGATCGCTATCAGTGAGAAGCCTACGCCAAATTCCGCCGTCTTCCGCCGCTGACCGCCAATTGCCGCCAGCGTTCACCGATCCATGAAAGCGTAGCTGCCAGCACGCCCGGTACACTCTTGTCCGGGACGGCAAGGCATCCAATGCTCGTGGCCGGGGGCGCGTGCAACATCCTGATTTGAAGAGACTGCCCCATGAACAATAGTGATCGTATCATTCGCTTGAAAACCGTCCTTGCCCGCACAGGGCTTTCCCGCTCCACCCTTTATCGCAAGATCGCGGACGGGACATTTCCCGCTCAAATCCGGATCAGCGTTCATGGCGCTGGCTGGCGCGAGTCCTCCGTGAACCGCTGGATCGCCGATCCTGTCAGCTATCGCGAGGGTCAAGCCGGAAGCCATGTCCAATGACCGCGCAACTGCCACCCGAACCGATATGCGTCCGCGTCAATGATGCAGCCCGCATGATCGGCGTCGGCCGCACCAAGCTTTATGAACTGATCGCGGCTGGCCAAGTCGAAACCGTGAAGCTCGGCAAGGCTACCCGCATCACAACCGCCAGCCTGCATGATCTGGTCAGGCGGCAGCGCGGCGCGTAGACGGCGGGGACTCTGCAGCCGTGTCCCCGTCTCTCTTTGTTGGCTCTTTGTCCAGATAATCGGCCCAACGCGCCATGAGATGTCGGCGCTTCTCGAAAAAGTCGGTGCGCCTATAGGCGGCTTCGACTTTGTTCGGCAACTTGTGCGCGAGCGCCTTATCGGCAACCTCCTTGGGGAAACGGGTCCGTTCGGCCACCCAATCGGTGAACGAAGATCGGAAGCCGTGGACTGTTATCCCAGCGATCCCGTCATCTCGTAACAGCTTGGTCATGGTCACATCGCTGATCGGCTTTGCGCCGTTTAGCGAGAACACAAGGCCGGTGTCGCTGGTGCGCTCGTTCCACCGTTTGCGTAGCAACGCTACAGCGGGCGCGGACAATGGCACGATATGGGTTTCCCGTGCCTTCATCCGTTCGCCTGGAATGGTCCAAATGCCCTTGTCCAAGTCAAACTCTGTCCAGACGGCAAAGCGCGTCTCGTTGGAGCGCACGGCATTGTAGATGGTAAAGCGCAGCGCGTCCCGGCCCGTTGTCGGCGCTGCCACCGCCAGCTTCTGCATAAGCGCTGGAACACCGGCATAGGGCATGGCCTCCATATGGCCGCGCTTGTCGTTCTGGCGCGGAAGTCCTTTGCGAACGGAACGCAGCGACACTTCCCCCGGCACCCAGCCATTGACGTGCGCAAAATCCAAAACAACGCTTATGCGCTGCAAAATGCGGCGGGCAGTTTCCGGAATTTCGAGCCAGATCGGCGCGAGCGCCTCGACCACGCAGGCGCTATCTACTTGATCTACCGGCTTCTTACCGATCTTCGGGAACAGATGCTTTTCGAAGCTAGCAAGCCACTTCGCATGGTGCCCGCCATTCCAGCCTTCGCGTAACGTCTCGTGGCAAGTCCGAGTCGCGGCTTCGAAATTGGGCACGATCTTTCGCGCCTTCCGCCGCTCGGCGACTGGATCAAAGCCTTCGCGGACTCGGCGTCGGAGTGCTGCTGCTGCTTCGCGCGCCTCGGCTAGCGATACGTCCAACGCTGATCCCAGCCCATAGTCCCGGCGTTGGCCGTGTCTCTGCATTCGCAGAACCCATGTCCGCGCCCCGCTGTCCTTCACGAGCAGGCAAAGGCCACGACTATCGGTATGGCGACCGGGTTTCGCGTTCTTAACTTTCAAAGTTGTTAGTGCCATCAGGTTCGGTTCCCTGTTAGGGAATTTTCCGCCTGTGTTCCCACAAACTGGTCCCACATTTCGTAGCAAAAAATGATCCCACTGTTGTTCCCACATTTTGATGCGGGTTCAGACAAATCAGGGCGACCGACCGCGAACAGGCTACAACAAAAATCACCGATGTTACAATGTGCTTACGGACGCCATGAACCCGCCTGACACGATACTTTTAGCGACTCCTCCGCTACCATTTTTACCGTCCGCTCAAGCTGTTCGGTTGTGCCGATACTCTGTTCTCTTCTATTGATGAGTGAGCGGGAATAGCCCTCAATTTTCAATTCAAACTTGCCGTTCAGGGACAGGCAGAGTGCGTTGGGCAATGCGCGACAATTCCGTCCGAAAGGGGTTTTCAGGTTAAGCCGGAAAAAGGCAAAACGGCCGGACACAATAAATTACAAACAACAATGCCGGTAATATAGCACGCCTAGCTCATTGTTTACATTGATCATATTTCCTGAATAAAGAGGCGGATTAATCCTGATACAGGACAGTCTTTCCCGCCGTCGCGGTCTTTGGATTTACAAAAAGGATCACCTGGCTAGTATATCAGATGTAAGCGACGACCGCGCCAATCAGGCGCAGGATCATCGCTACGCGACGAGGGAGAGGTATACATGATCGGTGATAATTCCTTGCGCCATGTGTCCACATGGGCGCTGGCGATGGCGCTTTTTGGAAGTTCTGGCGTAACGCAGGCGCAAATAGCTGATGAAACATCGGCGAGTTCGCGCGATTATAACGCCGCTGATATTCTGGTAACGGCTCGCAAGCGTCAGGAAAATATCGTCGATGTGCCGCTCGCCGTATCCATCGTCGGTGCTGCTCAACTGGAGCGCGACCAAGTCTATAATCTGACCGATCTTGCCCGAACCACACCGGCACTGGAAATCAACCAGGCCTTTGGTGGCGAATCCAATGGCGGCGGACGTCTTCGGGGCATTGGCACCGGGGTTTTCAATCCAAGCCCAACTTGAACAGTGCTTTTGGAAAAGGCATTGTGATTCAATGAGATGCATGCACCGGCGCGAGTGTTACCA
>NZ_JAZDXA010000082.1:0-3506 GCF_040170545.1 Sphingobium sp. MK2 | reverse complement strand
CATTCACTCCATCTCTTCGCAAAGAGGTGTGAATCACAACATGCTGGTATTACTCAACAACTTTCGGTTCGGGCACTAAGAGTGCGGGTTCTGTTCGGAGCCACCCCGCTTATCTGCCGGGTTGTAAAACAAAGGGCCAGACTTATCCGCTACGATCTTGTGGAAGCCCTGCTCAAGAAGATGTGGATGGAGAGCCACCACCCTCGCCTCGTGATTTTTGGTGCTACCCGCTTCCGGGGTAATCCTAATCGTCCAGATAGCCCCGTCTTGGGTGACATCCTCAGCTCGAAGCTGCGTAAGCTCGTTCACCCGCGCGCCCGTATAAGCGCACAGCCACGGAACCCAGCGCTTCGCCAATTTGCGTTGGGGAGAGGTTCTTGTCGTATCCGCAACCAACGTGGCACGAAGAATTTTCAATGCTTCCTCGTCACTCAGACTAGGCGAACGCAATCGAGGTGTCTTTTTCTTGCCCAACACTCCGACCCCCTTCGCAACATTCTCATTCAGCACGCCGCTATCAACCCCACGTTGAAGGGCAACCCGGATAGCAGGCAGATAAGTCACTCGCACGGTCTTTGGGTTTAGCGGCAGTCCGCCTTTACCTCCGCGTTCCAGCAATTCGCCTTTCCAGCGATCTACATCCTGCTTGGAAACCTTTCTTGCGTCGTCGTGCTGGAGGAACGCGGAAAACCGACGGAGCTGCCTACCAAAGGCCTTTACTGTTGCGGGTGCGGGCTTTCGTTCAGCGACATATTCATCGAAAAGCATTAGCAACGAAACCGGGGCAACCAGCTCGTTTCCTTCACGCGTCTGGGCATCAACCACGAAGTGCTCGGCGCTGAACATCTCGTCCATCGTGCGCTGCGGCGTTCCATCCAAGCCTTGAACCTGTCGCTCCGTTGCCTCAATTTGCGCGCGGGTCACTAGATCAATCAGCTTCCACCAAGGATCGCTTCCCTCATCGACTGCCCAGCGGTTTCGTTCGCATAAGGCCTGCGCCATCCACACAACATCAAGCGTGGGCCCGTTAGAGCCGAGGCGTCGAGAAGCCGTTGTTGCCCCAAGAAATGCCTTCAAATCTTCAAGTCTCCGCCGCGCGGCTTGGACGGCTTCCGGGTCACTTCGATTGACCCCCTGAACCCGGTCCATTCGTTCCGCGAAAGCCTCTCGGACACCCGCCTCCATAACTCGGACGGCGGGAGCCAAAGCGGCGGCGGCGATCTGTGATGGCGCAATCTCGCCTCGAACGCTCGCGACCTCTCCTTCAAATTTCTCCAATTCGCGCTGACGCTTATGCCGAGCTTCCGCAATGCTGGAAGTCCGAAGAGAAATTATCACCTCTGTCTTACCGCCAAAAAGGCTTCGGACATCGTCAGGAACCCCCCTCCGAAAATAGAGGCGATCTCCGCGCCGATATATGTAGCGTTCGCCCCGAACTGCTTTCAAAGCCCGCCCCCGTTTGTAGCAGATTTTGTAGCAGTTAGCCGCACAGAAGTCACTGTTTCAAGGACTTTCTAGGCTTTGCAACCAGTTGCAAGGGGATTGGCGGAGAGGCAGGGAAGCCTTGATGGTTCCCCGATTTCGCGTGATTCGCGGCTGCTGATAATAGGCGTGGCTATCAGGCTGTAGCGGTCCTTTGTAGCCCTTAGTTCGACGGACGCGCTGGTATTCGAACTCTTGTCCATGACAATTCTAGCCATGATAACGCGCGATATCATCGCCCCTGACAATTGCAGGGCACGATCGATGTCATGATGTTGAAGTGAGGGCGACGGGCAGCGTTATCGGCGATCGTCAGGGACGATGGTCAGGTGGCGATTGGTTCCGCCATCTGGGTCTTGATCCGGTGGACGGTGCCGACACCGACGCTGAGTTTGCGCGCGGTGGCGTTGATGCTGGTCCCGCGTGATAGTTCGCGCCTGATCTTGTCGGCCTTGGCTGGGTCGAGGGACGGACGACCTGATCGTTTGGTAGATCGAGCCAGACCAGCCATAATGCGCTGGCGCAAAATCGACCGTTCGAACTCGGCGAACACGGACAGCATGGAGAACATCGCGCGCCCGGCGGGCGTCGAGGTATCAAGGCCCTGTGTGTGGAGATAGAGGTCCACTTGCCTGTCGTTGATCTCCGCTAAGAACGCGACGAGGTGCTGGAGCGATCGTCCCAATCGGTCGACGGACCAGCATGCGATTAGGTCGATCTCGCGGCGGGTGACCATCTGCATGAGACGATCATAGCCGGGACGCTGATCCCGACCCTTTGCCCCGCTGATGCCTTCGTCGGCGAGTTCGATGACGATGTTCCAGCCCAGACGATCCGCCACAGCCATGAGTTCGCGCCGCTGGTTATCGACCGTCTGGGTGTCGGTAGAGACCCGAAGATAGAGAGCGACGCGTTTCATGGCGGGAGATTCTCACATCTCAGCAATGAACTCAAGCACTTCAAATACTTCGATATTTTATGCCATTATGGTATTGCGGGCCATGGACCTATACCATCTCCGCGTCGGCGATCTTGTGATCCGTGAGACCGATACCGAGTGCGGGATGAAGCAGCATATCGGCGAGGTGATCTCCGTCCGAGCGCGGGTCCGATATTTTCACCCGACGCAGGACTGGCGAGATTGGTGGGACCTTCACCATGCGACGCCATATCCCTACGGACCATGGCGGGAAGATCGTCGCTGCCGGTTGATCCGCGCAGAGGTCGACCAGTTGGATCGTCTCGGGCTGCGGTGATGGCGATCAGGCCGCAGCGGCCCGTTCCCTTTCCGCGCGCAGTTCCTTCGACGCGCGAGCGCACGTCTCGTCGATCAGTTCGGCATTGAAGTGCTTGCGACGTTTGCCATGCCACACCACCGATCCGACATCTGACTCGTCATCATATTCTATGAAGTCAGGCCAATCAGGATGAGGACGCCGACGGCTACGGCTTTGTCCATCAGCCTTCCACCACCGATTGAGCAAAACAATCGAGTCTTTTGGGCGGGAGCATCGTTTGTCAGAGTTCAACGGGAGTTGGAGGAAGAATGCCAATGCCGATTCTGCCAGATAGACAGGCACAGTGAATCGCTTGTGGTGATGACCCGCCTTGCGACCAGATACCGCTTGTGATGACACCTCGCCGAGATAAATCGACAGCCCCTCTTCAGCGATTGTGGTGCGGACTTTGTGCTCCGGCCTCATGCGGCCCTCGAAGCCCTTGGTGATTCCAACATACTGAAGCTTGGGTATCGTCTGTCGATCAACCGTTCCGGCCGCCATGTATAGGACCTCGCCCATATCCCATTCACGGATTACGGCTTTCGCAGCTTTGACGCTATCATACGGCCCATACCAATCGACGACCACAGCATAGGTCATATTTCTCTCCCCCAGAACAGGGCCCAATAAACGGCAACGGGATGAGCAAGGCAAGTGTCCCGCTCCCAAATCAACCGAATATGGAACGCCGAATTCTACATCATTGAAGTGACGGAAACGCTCGACTTCATGAACATCAAATCA
>NZ_JAZDXA010000081.1:0-4133 GCF_040170545.1 Sphingobium sp. MK2 | reverse complement strand
TGCGGCTGACGCGTTCCTGGAACCAGCGGGACAAAGCCGAGTCCGGCTGATAGCGCAGCCACAGCCATGCGGCTTGATGATGTGGACGCCCCCGCACTGACCGGCGCTATGCTGTCGGTCGGTCACCCGAAGCAGGAACAGGAGCGTTTACGATGACGATCACAACGGTTGGGCTGGATCTGGCTAAGAGCGTCTTTCAAGCACATGGCATCGATGAGACCGGCACTGCGGTGCTGGTGAAGAAGTTGCACAGGAAGCAGATGTTGCCTTTCTTCTCGAAGCTGCCGCCATGTCTGATTGGCGTGGAGGCGTGCGGAACGGCGCATTACTGGGCACGGACACTCGCCGCCATGGGGCACGAAGTTCGCCTGATTCCGCCTTCGTACGTGAAGGCCTACGTCAAGCGCGGCAAGAGTGATGCGCTGGATGCAGAGGCCATATGCGAAGCTGTACAGCGCCCGACGATGCGGTTCGTGCCGACAAAAACGGTCGAGCAGCAAGCGATATTGATGGCCCATCGCGCCCGGTCGCTGCTGGTGCGGCAACGGACTATGGCAGCGAACGCGCTGCGGGCGCATCTGGCAGAGTTCGGTCTTGTCGCAAATCCCGGGCTTGCACATCTTGCGACCTTGGCCGAGCAGGCGCTGTCCGATCGTGACGGATTACCGCCCTATGCCCGCACCGCGCTGGAAACGCTGGTCCGCCAGATCACGGCGCTGACGGGTGAGATTGCGCTGCTCGACCAGCAAATCGCCAAATGGCATGCCGAGAGCGAAGCCAGCCGCAGGCTCGCCGCCATCCCCGGCCTTGGTATCATCACAGCGACCGCTATCGCCGCGACCGTCTCCGATCCCGATCAGTTCACCTCGGGCAGGCAGTTCGCCGCGTGGCTGGGGCTGACCCCGCAGCAACATTCGACCGGCGGCAAAGCTCGGCTGGGCGGCATATCGAAGCAAGGCGATCGATACTTGCGTCGATTGCTCGTTGTAGGCGCCACTGCCGTGATGCGTCACGTCAAGGACAAGCCCACGCCCATGGCAAACTGGATCAGGAAGCTGAGCGAGAAGAAGCCATTCAGGGTGGTGTCCGTAGCGCTTGCCAACAAACTGGCCCGGATCGCCTGGGTCGTGCTGACAAGGAAGGAAGCCTATCAGCCCTACGCGCATTTGGCCTGATCAAATCAGGTCACCCGAATTGGTAATGGCAGTCGATGATGAGTAACGATCGAGCCAATGGTGAAACCAACCCGTCTGATTCAATGCGCCTCAAAAGCGCGCCAACTTGATCAGGGACTTCACCGGCGGATTTCCATCAGGGCCAGCGGTCAAATCACGCCCGCACAAATAGGCCGGACATATGAAAGCAACCGATCAAACCCGTCCTGCCGCGCGACAATCAGGATGAGAGAGCAGCGTCAATCAAGATGAGAATCGCCACCTGCTGATGCGGCGTAGGGCGTAGCCCGGAGCCGGATCAGCAGGTGGCGATGTCGCCCTTTTTGGGGCGTTTCTGATGGTTGCGGCCGGTCAGGTATTCAAAGGCATAACTTCGCGAGAGGGGATGTCGTTCATGCCGGGCCGCCACGTCAACGATCATCAGATGAGGCTCTACATGAAGCTCCGACATACCCATGCCGTTCCGATCGCCGCCGCCAAGGCCAGTATCAGCACGGCGACCGCATATCGCATTGAGGGAGATCCTCGGCTTCCCTCGCAAAGGCAGGTCCAGCGAGAGCGGCGACGCCCGGACCCGTTAGCCGGGATCTTCGACGAGGATGTGGTCCCCATGCTCCAGGCTGCGCCTGGTTTGCGGTCAGTGGCAATTTTCGAGGAGATATGTCGCCGTCACCCTGAGCTTGATGGGCGCATTCGGCGCACATTGGAGCGAAGGATCCGAACATGGCGGGCGATCCATGGTCCCGAGCAGGAAGTGATCTTCCGGCAGGTGCATGAGCCGGGACGGCTTGGCCTGTCGGACTTCACCGAGATGAACGATGAGCACGTAACGATCGTCGGCGTGCCGCTCGATCATCGCCTCTACCATTTTCGGCTGATATGGTCGGGCTTCGAACACGTCCATGTCATTCTGGGCGGCGAGAGCTATGTCGCGCTTGCAGAAGGGTTGCAAAACGCCCTGTGGGCCGTCGGCGGTGCCCCGGTTGAGCATCGCAGCGATAGCCTGTCGGCCGCGTTTCGCAACTTGGACGCTGATGCCCGGCAAGATCTGACGCTGCGATATGACGCGCTGTGCGAACATTATGGCATGACGCCGACGCGCAACAACCGCGGCGTTGCCCATGAGAATGGCGGGATCGAGAGCCCGCACGGGCATTTGAAGGCAGCAATAAAGGACGCGCTGCTGATGCGTGGTTCGCGAGACTTCGATGATCTGGCGAGTTACCGGCACTTCATCGACGAAGTCGTCAGCCGCAAGAACCGGCGCAACGGCCCACGCATAGACGCCGAGCGTGCGGTATTGCAGCCCCTGCCTGGCGCGCGCACCAGCGATTATGAGGAGACGATCGTCACGGTCACCTCGACCAGCAGCTTCACGCTTCGTAAGGTGTTCTATACCGTGCCCTCACGGCTGATCGGGCATCGGCTGCGCGTTCGGCTTTACGATGATCGCCTCGATCTGTTCATCGGCGGCACTCACCTCATGACATTGCCGCGGGGGCGGTCGTTCAATAACGGCTCCCACGGCCATGTGGTCGATTATCGGCACGTCATCCATAGCCTGCGGCGCAAACCCATGGCGCTCCTGAAGTTGGTCTATCGTGACCAGCTCTTCCCAAGGGAGCCTTATCGTCAGACCTTCGACCGGCTCATCGCCGCATTGCCTGAACGGATCGCTTGTCGGCAGATGGTAGAACTGTTGGCAATGGCGCACGAAAGAGCCTGCGAGGCCGAACTCGCGGAACTGCTGGCAGCCGACGTGGCTGCTAACCGTCTCCCCGACATGGATGCCTTGCGAATACGCTTCGCTCCCGATCCGGCGGCGCTTCCCGACGTGGTGGTGGAACTGGTCCCCCTTGTCACCTATGATGTTCTCCTGGCGGGAGAAGCCGCATGAGCCGGAACGCACCCGCTATCGACGCCCAGCGTCTGAGCCTCATCCTCAACGACCTGCGCCTGCCAGCAATCAAACTGATCTGGCCCGACTTTACCACGCGGGCAGACAAGGAAGGCTGGCCTGGGGCCCGCCTGCTTGCGGCGCTCGCTGAGCATGAGATCGCAGAACGGGACCGACGCCGGATCGAAAGGCATCTGGGCGAAGCCCGCCTGCCACCCGGCAAGACTCTCGACAGCTTCGCCTTCGATGCAGTGCCAATGATCTCCCGCGCTCGGGTGACGGCGCTGTGTTCTGGTGATGGCTGGCTCGAAAAAGGCGCCAACCTCATCTTCTTTGGTCCACCAGGTGGGGGTAAAACCCATCTGGCAGCCGCAATCGGCCTTGCGTTGATCGAAAATGGCTGGCGCGTCCTGTTTACCCGCACCTCCGATCTGGTCCAGAAACTTCAGGTTGCCCGCCGTGAACTGGCGCTCGAAGCCGCGATAGCCAAACTCGACAAATATCATCTGCTGATCCTCGATGACCTCGCATATGTGACCAAGGATCAGGCCGAAACGTCCGTCCTGTTCGAGTTGATCAGCGCACGGTACGAACGGCGTTCCACCCTCATCACCGCCAATCAGCCTTTTGGTGAATGGAACCGGGTCTTCCCCGATCCCGCCATGACGCTCGCCGCCGTGGATCGCCTCGTTCACCACGCGACAATCTTCGAGATGAATGTCGAGAGCTACCGCCGCCGCTCGGCGATCCAGCGACAATCACGCGCTGGTCGGCCACCGACCTTCGCGACAATCAAGTCCAACGAGGAAATGTCGCGCAGCGACAATCAAACCTGCGAGTAGCGCTTGCCAGCGTCAATCAAAGCAGGCACCACTTGAAAACCGCGACGATCAGTTCTCATCCTGATTGACGGAAACTTCTCATCCAGATCGCCGCGCCATACCGTCCCGACAAAAAGCCCTTGCCATAGGGGGCGTCCACATATGAACCATCGTCGTGCGCAAGCGTGGATTGCCAGACTTCGAGACGCCCTGCTCGCGATCGATCGAGCCGCTGCGCCA
>NZ_JAZDXA010000080.1:0-4331 GCF_040170545.1 Sphingobium sp. MK2 | reverse complement strand
GACATATGAACGCAAGCGATCCGATCAATATTATCTGCCAAATCTTGCAGGGAGGGGGCCGTCCACATATGGCGCATGGTGGGATCGACCACCGGCGACACCTGCCACACCCGTCCGGCAAACTGCGTCTTGCTGCCGATCGGCGTCACCACCGCGCTGTTGCCGGGACGCAGCGTCGCCAGGTCGCCTTCGGCCATCTGTGCCTGCAGCTCCATCTCGCCATCCTTGGCCATACGGAACAGCACACCGCTGCCTGAACCGACAATCTGTCCCGGTTCAACCGCACGGGTCAGCACCAGCCCATTGGCCGGCGCGCGAATATCCAGGCGCCCCGTGCGGGCGCGCTGCTCGGCCAATTGCGCGATGGCGACATCGACGCGGGCATTGGCGGCGTCGCGGGTTGCGGTGCGCTGGTCAATGTCAGCAGCGCTGATGAATCCGCGCCCCACCAGGGCCTTGGCCCGATCAAGCTGCGCCTGCGCGAGCTTCGCATCGGCCCGCGCCACTTCGACCTGGGCAGCAAGCGAGCGGACCTGTTCAACCTGAACCGATCGTTCAATGATCGCGAGCGGTTGACCCGCGCGCACCCAGTCGCCCGGCTGCACCAGCACACGGCTGACCATCCCGCCTTCGCCGATGACGCCGACAGGCATATCGACCCGCGCGGCGAGCGAACCGTTGGCGGTCACGGTCCGGGCAATGGTCGATTGGCCGGGGCTGGTTACGGTTACCACCGGCACTTGTGCGGCAGGCGCGGGCGCTGCGGCATCACCACCCCGCATGGACATCCAGACCGCGACCGCGATCAGCACCAGCGCGACGATGCCGCCGACGATCAACAGCCTTTTGCGCCCGCTGCGCGATTCATCGTCGCCAATGGCGACCGACGAGTCGCTCAAGACCTGGGTTTCGTAATTCATCCCGATTCCATCTTTCCGGCGCTTCGCCATGCAGCGACTGTGTTATATGAATATAGCACCTGCCTCAACCCCCAATATCATGGGGCTGGCCGTAAGAGCAATGTGCCATCGGGGGACGCGGATCGGATGATATAGTTCGTTACGATGTCATATCATATTGCCAAACTCGCCTGACTATGTCGCTATGGCGGAAGGTGCGGGGTTTGGCAGAGGAGCGCGCCATGGATTTACTGGGATGGGTTGTCATCGGCCTGCTGGCTGGGGCGCTTGCGAAATTGATCATGCCAGGGCGCGATCCCGGTGGGTGTATCGTCACCATGCTGCTCGGCATTGCAGGATCGCTGCTGGCCGGATTTCTGGGTAGGCTGGCGGGCCTGTATGCGCCGGGACAGGGTGGCGGATTCATTGCTGCCGTCCTGGGCGCGATCATCATTTTGATCGTCTATCGCTTTTTCGCCGCCCGGCGATAGCGCCCCTTTGCCTTCACACACATATTGGTCAACGAAAAAGGGCCGCGCTTTTCGCAAAGCGCGGCCCTTCTGGGCAGATGGTCAGGAAGGGCGCGTTAGCGCACCGAGCCGCGACGCACCAAGTTGATGATCGCCAGCAGAATGATCGCACCGACCAGCGACACCAGGAAGCTGTAAAGCGTAATGCCTTCGTTGATCGAACCACCGCTGAAGATCAGCCCGCCGATGAAAGCACCGACGATGCCGACGACGATGTTCAGCAGGATGCCCTGCTGCGCGTCAGTGCGCATGACCATGCTAGCCAGCCAGCCAACGACGCCACCGATGATAAGCCACAGAATGATGCCCATGATAATCTCCTTGAACCACGCCCCCTGCGGGTTGGGTAGCTGTTCAACGGGGCACAGCGCATCTCGTTCCATCGCATAAAAATGATTCCGCCCCTGCAACCATCCCGGCTTTGCGCCGTTAGAGCGCGCCGCTGCCATTGCACGAAAAAGGCCGCCGAAGCGATGCTTCGACGGCCCTTGCCAATCCTGTCCCGCCGACAAGCGAGGATTCAATATTTCTGCTGCCGCTCATAGAGAGACTTATAATATTGGATGCGCGTGACGCGCAGCCCGTGCATGCCCGACCGATCGACCGCGCGCTGCCAGCTAGCAAATTCCTCCAGCGTCAGATTATAGCGGGCGCACGCCTCATCGACGCTCAGCAGCCCGCCATTGACGGCGGCGACCACCTCAGCCTTGCGCCGCACCACCCAGCGCGTCGTATCCGCAGGCGGCAGGCTATCCAGCGTCAGGGGTTCTCCGAGCGGCCCGACGACCTGGGCAGGCCTGATTTTCTGGTTCTCGATCATTCTTAACCCTCAACTTGCGGCATTTGGTGTTGCAAAATCCAACGACGGAACCCTGTTTGCGCTTCAGCCCTGAACATCGACTAAAGCGCCACGGTAAACGCCATCTTCATCTTCCTTGCCCCCCGGCTAGACGGCTCGCGACGAGCGGATTGAAACTTCCCGCGAGACGAACGGCCTCGATCATGCCGCCGGAACGTGGCGCAAACACTGCCGCCAGTTCCTGAACCCAGTCTTCCTGTTCGCCCTGCCCCCGCAGGACGCCCGCAACCGCCTGCGCCGTCGGACTGGCCGCCTGTGCAGCCGCGCAAGCGGCTCGCAGGAACGGCCAGACCGGCATGCGCGGTCGGTCGATGGCTCTGGCATGGACGGGCTTAAGCCCGCTTGCCCGAAGGAAACTAAGGTCCATGCCCTCTTTCTAGGTGGCAATGGATAAGGGTCCGTAAACTCGGACAATCGCTTCGTCGCATAGCGCGGCAGGCTATCGCATCACTCGCCACTGGCACCGCAGGCGCGCCGGGAGTATAGGCGCAACCATGCAGCCAGAATTTCAGCTACCCCAGCCGCTCGACGCGCGGCGCATTGTCGTTGCCATGTCCGGCGGCGTGGACAGTAGCGTCGTCGCCGCGCTGGCCGCAAAAACCGGCGCGGAAGTCATTGGCGTGACGCTCCAGCTTTACGATCATGGCGCGGCGGTGGGCCGCACTGGCAGTTGTTGCGCGGGCCAAGACATACGCGACGCGCGCGCCGTCGCCGACCGCATCGGCATCGCCCATTATGTGTTCGATTATGAAAGCCGTTTCCGCGAGTCGGTGATCGCCGATTTTGCCGACGAATATATGGCCGGGCGCACGCCCATCCCCTGCGTCAAATGCAATATGGGGGTGAAATTCACCGACCTGTTCCAGATCGCCCGCGACCTGGGCGCTGATTGCCTCGCCACCGGCCATTATGTCCGCCGCATGGAAGGGCCGCAGGGCGCGGAACTGCACCGTGCCGCCGACCCGGCGCGCGACCAGAGCTATTTCCTGTTCGCCACCACGCAGGCGCAGCTTGATTATCTGCGCTTTCCTTTGGGGGGATTGCCCAAGCCGATGGTGCGCGAAATCGCGGCGGAACTGGGGCTGGCGGTCGCGCTCAAGCCCGACAGCCAGGACATTTGCTTCGTCCCCGATGGTGATTATGCCAAGATCGTGCGCAAGCTGCGCCCTGACGCGGATGCGGGTGGCGACATCGTCCATGTCGATGGCCGGGTGCTCGGTCGGCACAAGGGCATGATCCATTTCACCGTCGGCCAACGCAAGGGGCTGGAGATTGGTGGCCAGCCCGATCCGCTCTACGTCATCCGCCTGGATGCGGCGGCCAAGCGCGTGATCGTGGGACCAAAGGCCGCGCTGGCGGTATCGGGCGCGACGCTCACCGACATCAACTGGCTGGGCCGCGATTTTGCCGGGCCATTGACGGCGAAGGTGCGGTCGATGGCCAAGCCCGTGCCTGCGCGGCTGGTGGACGGACAATTGCTGTTCGACGCCCCGGAATATGGCGTCGCGCCGGGACAGGCGGCGGTGCTCTATGATGGCGACCATGTGCTGGGCGGCGGCTGGATTGCGGAGACGCAAAGCGCGATGGTGGAAGTGGCTTAATATCCACCCACCCCGTCATGCCGGGCTTGACCCGGCATCCCGCTTTCTTTTGGCGCAACAGAAAGAAGCGGATCCCGGCTTTCGCAGGGATGACCATTAACTCTTAAATTACTCGTAATAAACAACATTTTTTGGTATCATTCTCTGCACAACACCCGCACAGCGACGGTAAATCAATCACCTACGCCGCCGTTCTGCACAGAAACTGCACAGAGAGTGAGGCATCGCATGGCAATGGATACAGGCAAGGGAGGCTTCATCAAGGACAAACAGGAGTTGAAGCCCGGTTTGATTATCTTTCGCCGGTCGGACGTGCAGCACAGCAACTGGTATTGCCGGGTGAAGGTGCCGAACGTGGACCGCTATAAGTGCCTGATTCAGAAGTTTCTCAAGCGAAGCAATATCTTGCGGTTCTGCGCGTGAGCATGCGGATTGAAGCGAT